>JAUHYK010000002.1 GCA_030426465.1 Alphaproteobacteria bacterium | reverse complement strand
AAGAAAGAAAATCTGTCTGAAGAAATCGCGAGTGCTGTCAGCGATGTAGCGAAAGCGGCAAGCATCCGCATTATAAGAATGCGGGCATTGCTTGGCGCCGCTGTCATTTTGATTTTTATGAGCGCCTATTCCACATTTATTTATCTATCTCTTGCGCGCGCCCATTTGTAAGGCCGGGAACCCTTGGATGCGTCGGGTGTAAGTAGCCCGGAACAAGGAGAACCGTTATGACCAGAAACACCATTCTCGCAATAATCGGCGCGGCAGTCGCTGGCGTCCTGATTTTTGCATTTATCGAAGATCAAAACGATGGCCCGCTCGAAAACGCGGCTGAATCTGTTGAAGACGCAGCAGATGACATTGGCGACGATATTGAAGACGCCGCCGACGAACTCGACGGTTCTTCCAGTTAGTCATGACGTTTAGACGCCTGATTTAAAAACGGCCCGTTTGGGCCGTTTTTTTATGGCGAAAATGCGGGGAACATATGGCGTGCAAGGGTGTTTCTATAACAAAGGGAGATGGACCCATGATCACTGAAACAATCTTGCTTGTCTTTATGAGTTTGGTGTCGATGTTGGGCGCCACTTCGATGCTCATTGACAAAGATTCTGATTAAAGAAGGAGTTAAACATGGATATTCTGCGTATAATAATTGCAATTCTTCTTCCGCCTGCTGGTGTCGCTATGCAAGTCGGAATCACCACACAGTTTTGGATTAACATCATCCTCACCTTGTTTGGATACATCCCTGGCATCATTCATGCGCTCTGGATCATCTTGAGTCGCGATGGATCGCCGAAAGCGGTTTAATAGTCTCAAGGACAACGCGACTTGCGTTTACAAAGCGCGCCCATTGGGCGCGCTTTTGTTTTTTCAGGTCAAAGCAAATGAAATGCTGTTAACCATCAGGAACGATATCTCTGTGTGGATGTTCTCAAAGCATACCCCTTTGCAACTCTGAACACGGAGGCACTATCATGAAAAAACTGATGATTACGACCGCAGCGATCTCGTTGGCGGCGTCCGCAACGGCTTTTGCTGACGACAAAATGGAAAAAAAGACAACAACCGCGGACGCAATGGCTGAGACTGCCGTGATGCAAAAGCTTACGCTTGATGCATCTGACATGAGCGTCAAAGAACTTCTAGGTGAAGGCATTATAGGTGTCGGCGGTGAGCGTGTGGCGCGCGTTGACGACGTGCTTATCGGCCCTGATGGCAACGCCAGCCATATTGTTTATCTGACCGGCGGCGTCTTCGGTTGGGGCGGCGCTAAAGGATTGATCCCGTTTGACCAGGTCGCTCTTTCCTATGAAAAGGGAAATGACGCCTATGTGTCGGCGGCCATTACTGAAGAGAGCGCCAAGTCTGCTGTCGAATTCAAGCAGGATGGTTTTAACGATTACCGTCTGGCTTCAGAAGTCATCGGAGCGAAAGCTGATCTCGTCAGCACCGCGGACGACGATGATGACGCAGTGGTCAACGACCTGATCGTCTCTGCTAACGGCGACATCCCCTATGTTGTTCTTCAGGAAAGCGTAGTGGGCTCGATCGGCGCCGGCAAAAAATATGCTGTCAACTATGATCTTCTCGGCATTGAGGAAGGCGACGGCGGCGTTGTCATCAACGCCACCGAAGAGCAGATCGAAAATGCTCCGGTGCTGACTTCTGTAAGCGCTGCGCGCCATCACGAAACCAAAGCGATGGCTCCTCATAAGACCAAGGCTGAAAAGCCGGTCAAAATGGACGACTAAAACTATATTCCTGAGGAATTGGCCGCCGCATGTTTCGTGATAAACATGCGGCGGTCGCTTTTTACTAAGCCCAGAATCTTTTTGAGGCAAGCGCGGCGCCTTCTGCGAGCGCTCCGAGCTTTGCGAAGGCGATGCTTGGATCAACGCCGCCCGATCCCGCATGGATAGAAAATCCGCAATCGACACCGGCCATGACGTTATCGCGTCCCACAAGATGGGCGTAGCGTGCGATCCGCTGTGCAACGAGTTCCGGGTGTTCAATGTAATTTGACTGACATTCGATCACGCCGGGAATCAACACTTTCCCGTCGGGCAGCGTCACGCTCTCAAACAGTTCATACTCGTGTGCGTGGCGCGGATTGGCGGCTTCAAAAAGGATGGCGTGCGGCTTGGCGCGCCAGACCATGTCGATGATATCTTTGAAGGGCACGTCGCAATGATGCGGTCCGGGGTAATTGCCCCAGCACATATGCATGCGCAGCTGCTCGGCAGGGATGTTGGCGACGGCGCGGTTTAGCGCCTCAATGTGCAACGCCATGCGGTCGCGGAAATCCTTGAGACTGAGATGGGCGTATTGCGTATGCCGCCCCATTGCGAGATCCGGGCAGTCAATTTGCAACGTGATGCCTGCCGCAGCGATGGTTTCGTATTCGTGGCGCAGCCCTTCAGCAACAGCGAAAAGATAGTCCTCGTGACTGTCATAATACTCATTTGCAAAGAAGAGCGTTGTAACACCTGGTGATGCTGCGCTCATGAATGGCTTTACGCCGTCATGGTCGGCCGTCG
Organism: Alphaproteobacteria bacterium; assembly: GCA_030426465.1. Taxonomy (GTDB): domain Bacteria; phylum Pseudomonadota; class Alphaproteobacteria; order Caulobacterales; family Parvularculaceae; genus Hyphococcus. Next base: position 99,696 of record JAUHYK010000002.1, on the reverse strand, counting down.
CCGCCTTCAAGCGGGTTGCATCTTTCGCCGGCGCTTCCATGTCCTTTACGCTGATCGGCGCGTTACAGGCGGGTGTCTTGCGGTGTTTGCGCCCGGGATCGGCAAAGATGCGTTCTTTTACCGAAGGAAAGTCTTCAATGTCCTGAAAAGCGTAGGAATTGCCCGCGCCGCCGAAGCCGGCGAGCCGATCCTTGATGTAGGTCGCATAGCTCGGCTTTGACATCTCGCCATCATTGACGATGTCAAGGCCCGCATTGGCTTGCTTGGCGACAACATCCCTCACAGCAATGTCGATTTCGCGCTCGACTGCTTCCACCTCAAGCGGCAGTCCGTCCTCGCGCGCAAACATGATTTCAATCAGCTTTTCAGGGCGCGGCAGGCTGCCTACATGGGTCGTCAGGAAACGTCCTGCAGAAGTCATTGTTCTCTCCTTGAGGTATCGTTCTTAAGAGCGCTTGGTTCTCGACACGACATATGATTCGTCATTGAACCAAAGGCCGCCATATTTTCTCAATATTTTCCTTGTTGCATTGAGATGGGCTGCGGCGTCAGGAATTTCTTCAAGCCGGTCATCTTCGATCTGCGCGACATAGACAGCGTCGTTCCAGGCGGCGTACAGAGTCGATGTGCCGATGCTCGAGTCCACTTCTGTTGGCAGCGTATGCATCTTGTATTGAAAAATCGAACGGTCATCGGAAAAGGCGTTGAAGTCGAATTCATCGACTTCGTCGCCAAGTTCGTCTTTCAGGGCGCGAAGAATATCATGCCGGTCGGACTCGAAGGGATTATCGTCGGGCCAGATATTGTTGATGATTTCCATGCCCGGGTCACGACCATAGGAGTGAATGCCGAGAAGGCGTCCGCTTGGCCGCAAGGCGCGCGCCAACGGCGCGATAACATTTTTCGCCTTAAGGGCGGCGGGCACGCGAAGACGATAAGGCTGTGACGCTAAGATGAGGTCGAAATCCGCCTTTACCTTATCTGGTTTTGGTATGACGTCATTCAACAGGAAGCGATAGTCTTCTCGATAGATGACAAGGACAGTGGGGTGCTCGTAAATCGGGTTGCCGGTCTTGGGGCTATGGCGCGCCTGCCAGTTATCAGTCAGGAAATTATCGAGTTCTGCAATTTGACGGTCGAAATCATGGGCCGTTCCGCCTTTCAGCGCGAGCTCTTTCCAGACCATTGCTTTTTTCGCCGCTGAATTTTTCGGCGTCAGCCATGGCGCTTCGGAATAGAACATATTTGTAAAAACGAGCACCGTCGACGGATGTTCAAACAACCGGTCCGCCATTTTGCCAAGCGCGAGGCGGATATCCTCAAGACTGATTTCTTTTCCGGAGATGTAAAACGGCATGGTCGGAAAGCGTCCATGCATTTCCCGTAAAAGCTTCGCCAGCACGGTCCCGTCGCCAATGCCGCCGTCAAATATCCGGATGGCGGGCGGCGCAGGTTGAATGAAAGATAACTCCATGCCGGCGCGCTTTGCGACAATGTCCTTTTCGCTGCAGGTGTTCACGAACATCAGATATTTCTGGCGATTGTCGAAGAACCTGAAATTCTTTTCAGAAGATGTATCGCCCGCTGGCGTTTGCGTTTCTGTGGGAAGGACGTGAAGGACGCCAGGTCCGGGCGCCGCTGGCGTTTCGCCGCCGTGCTTGGCGATAAATTTGACAACCCGATTCCAGGTTTCCGGCCTGAGGCGTGAACCGTCCTTTAAACGCGAGACGAACTTGCCATCATTGACGGCGCGGCGGCCGAAAGTCGATTCCGCCATTGAGTTCTGCCGGCAAAACGCATGTATGCTTTCCAGCAACGTTTCCGGCCTGTTCGAAACTGACTGCATGGGCGTTTCCTTCGTTTTGGAAGCAACATACCGGCAGCAGGAGTGAGGCAGACGCTGAAACTTTCGGCGCGCTGCGCGTTTCCTGATTACAATTCTGCTCTGACGAGCGCAGCGCCGTCGGCCATTGCTTTCATTTTTCCGAACGCGACATCGCGCGGCAGATATTTCATGCCGCAGTCGGGCGCGACGATGATTTTGTCGGCATCCACATGGGGGAGGGCGCGCCGGATTCTGTTCGCGACCGTATCCGGCGTTTCAACTTCATGTGTCGAAAGATCAATCACACCGAGAATGACGGTTTTGCCGCGCAGGTTCTCAAGGACAGATGTGTCCAGATTTGATTGCGCCGTTTCGATCGAAACCTGGTTGACGCAACATCCTGAAAGTTCCGGCAGGAATGAATATCCTTCGGGCCTTTCGTGAATGATCGCCGCATAGCCAAAGCAAATATGAACAGCAGTCTTGCCTGTGACGCCTTCAAGAGCTGCGTTCAATGCGTCGAGACCATAATCGCGCGCCTTCTCCGGCCTCGCTTGCATATAAGGCTCGTCGATCTGCACATAGTCGGCGCCGGCTTCGAAGAGGTCCTTGATTTCTTCGTTGACCGCCGCGGCGTAGTCCAGCGCCATGTCTGATTCGGATTCATAGAAATCGTTTTGGGCCTGCTGCGACATGGTGAAGGGGCCGGGCACTGTGATTTTTATCTGCCGGTCCGTATTGGCGCGCAGGAACTTGACATCGCGCACTTGCACGGAATGCCGGCGTTTTATCTTGCCCGTGACGCGAGGCACCGGATTGGGGTGGCCGCTGCGGTCAAGCGCCGTGCCGTGGTTATCCATGTCCACCCCCTCAAGCGCGGTGGCGAAGCGGTTCGAATAACTTTCACGGCGCATTTCGCCATCGGTTAGAATGTCGAGGCCTGCGCGTTCCTGATCGCGGATAGCAAGAAGCGTTGCATCATCCTGCGCCTGATCAAGCCATTCCGGCGCCACGCGCCATAATTCGTTGACGCGTACGCGCGGGGGAAAACGCCCGGCCAGTTTTTCTCTGTCAATCAGCCAGTCCGGCTGAGGGTATGAACCGACAAGCGATGTTGGCAGTAAAACCATGGGCGTCTCCTTTTATTATTATTTCATGTCCGGCCCGTCATAGCTGATCGCTTCTGCGGCTTTGCCTGAAAGGATGAAGCCGACGGGGCGTTCCGTCTCTTCCTGAAGATGACCGATCAGGCTGGCGGTGCGGGCGAGAAGCGAAATGCCTTTCAACGCGCCGAGTGGAAATCCTACATCCAGCATCACGGCTGGAATGGCGCCGTTTACGTTGATCGGCAGCGGTCGGCCGATGACTTCAGGAATAGCGCTTTTCACGGCTTCAAGCGCGCGTATATGAGCGCCGGCTACGCCGTCTTCCCGCGCCATCTTGAGCAGCAGCCTTGCGCGCGGGTCCCCGTCTGCATGGAGCGGGTGGCCGAAACCGGGCACTGGCGTTTTTGTTTCACGCAAGCGCCGGACGGCGCGTTCCGCCGCGGTATCGACATCGTCGCCGTCTGCTACAATGTCCGACAGGAAGCGGCCGGCGGTTTCGGCGCTGCCCAGAATAACGGAGCCGCAGCCGAGAATTCCCGCAGCGACAGCGCCCTGAAACGCTTCCGGCGCTGCGGCGTAGGTCATGCGCGAGGCGACAACGCTCGGCACCAGACCGTGTTCGGCGATCGCAGCGAGAACCGCGTCCGCATATTTCTTTTGGATCGCCGTTGGCTCTTCACCCGTAACGAGCAGCCAGAAGTAACTGGTGAAGTCCACCTTGCCGATAATGTCGTCGCACAGATCCCTTCCCCGAACGAAAATGCGTTCCGATGTCGAGGTGGAAATGGCGCTGTAAGGTTTATCCTGTTTTCCAATGCGCATTATTCTGATCCCTTTCATCTGAGCCAGGCGGTTGACCCTCTCAGGTGAAATTGCATTTTTGTGCCGTTTTGCCATGCGCGATGTGATCAGCGCAAAATATTTCGCATTCCGAACTTGTCTTCGTTATTCGAATTTTCTATAGCAATGTCAAGGATAACGCCGGATTTTGAGGGCAAAGCCATCCAGAAAGCGCGCAAGACTCCGTTGCGCATGCTTTGTTGCGGCGCGGGCCTCAAAACGCCTGAAGCCCGAGGAGCGGCCTAATGGTCAAAGTGCTCAAAGACATCACTGTGCTCGAAATGGGCACCTTCATCACTGGGCCGGCGGCTGGAATGCTGCTCGCCGATCTCGGCGCCAATGTCATCAAGATCGAACAGCCCGGAAGCGGAGATCCCTTCCGTGCATTCAAGGGCGAACTCTACAGCCCGCATTTTCAAACCTATAACCGCAACAAGCGCAGCATCACGTTGAACACCAAAGACGCCGATGATCTGGCGGCGCTGGACAAGCTTGTAGCCGACGCGGACGTGTTTATTCAAAACTTCCGTCCCGGCGTCGCCGACCGCCTCAATGTCGGATCCGAACGGCTGCAAAAAATCAATCCGCGCCTTGTTTATTGTTCGATTTCAGGCTTCGGCGCCGATGGCCCTGATAAGGAACGCCCTGCCTTTGACAGTGTCGCGCAAGCGGCGAGCGGCTTTTTGAGACTGCTCGTCAATCCGGAGCACCCGCGTGTTGTCGGGCCAGCGATTGCAGATTCCGTCACCGGCTTTTACGCAGCATTCGGGGTGCTCGCGGCGCTCACGGAGCGCGGCGATAGCGGTAAGGGACGCCTCGTCGAAACGTCGATGTTTGAAGCCATGTGCCACTTCAATCTCGATGATTTCACCCACTATCTTTCGGCTGGTGAGATTATGGGGCCTTACAGCCGTCCCCATGTTTCTCAATCCTATGTTTTCGAATGTAGCGACGGACGCTGGCTTGCGCTTCACATGTCGTCGCCGCCGAAGTTTTGGGAAAACCTCGCGGAAGCGGTGGGCGAGCCTGACATGCTCAAGCGTCCGGAGTTCTGTGACCGCGCCTCCCGCATTGAAAACTACGATAGCGTGAACGATTTCCTGGCGCCGATCTTCAAAACCCGGTCGCTGGATCAATGGTGTGAGCGCCTTTCGGCGGGAGAGGTCCCGCACTCGCCTTTGCGCAATCCGCCTGAAGTGCTGGCGAGCGAGCAGGCCCGGCATCTCCAGCTGGAGCTAAAAGACACCCATAAGGAAATGGGCGAATTCCGCACTGTGCGCTCGCCCTTGTCTTTTGACGGTGAGCGCGGTTTGGACGTAAAAGCCCCGCCAACGCTGGGCGAGCATAATGGCGAAATTCTCGGCCGCCGCTCAGCAAAGGATGCCGCGGAGTAGCCAGTCAAAAAACGCGCGATGCTGGATTTAGCGACCGGAGCACGATAAGCCACCGCGTTAAGTCTTTGAGGCGCCGACAATGGCCAGGGCCAAAAACTCCGATAAGGAGCCGGAATATCTTTCAACGCTCGAACGCGGACTTTCTGTTCTGCGGGCGTTCGATCAGAGCCGGCCGGAAATGCAGCTCAGCGAAGTGGCGGCTGTCACGAATTTGAGCCCTGCGGTTGCGCGACGCTGTCTCAATACACTGGTGAAGCTCGGCTATGTCGCCAAGCATGGCCGCCGCTTTCTGTTGCGTCCGGAAGTGCTGGCCTTTGGCTGGTCCTATATTTCCTCGATGAATCTGGAAACCGTCGCGCTGCCCTTTCTGCAGGCGGTGCGTGACGAAACGGGTGACAGTTCCTCCATGGCCGTATTGTCCGGTCACGATGTTCTTTATGTGGCGCATGTTTCGACGCTGCGCCCAATCCGGCTCAGCGCCAATGTGGGAACCCGTTTTCCTGCGCACGCCACCTCGCTCGGCAAGGTGTTGCTGGCGTTTCAGGATGAAGACGCGCTTGAAGGCTATCTGGCGGCGGCCAAGCTGCCGCAGTTTACCGAGCGCACCATTACATCGCCTGAAAAATTGCGGTCTATTCTGGCCCGGGTGCGCGAGGATGGTTACGCCGCGGCTCTCGATGAGCTTGATTACGGCATCGTTTCCGTCGCCACGCCGGTCTTTGACCGGGAGCGGCGGATCGTTGCCGCGATCAACTGCTCTACCTCGACGACTCGTATCTCGGTTGAAGAGCTGATCCGGGCCCATGTGCCGGTTCTTCGCCGCGCTGCGGCTGAAATCCAGACAGCGCTCGCCAGGCATCCTTACATTTCCCGTTCGCTCAGCAGCGACTAATCCCATTTTTTTCAGGGGACTAACGGGGCCCTAAGGCTCACCTGTCTTTTTGCGCCTCATTCGAAACTTCGAATATCGAACTTGACTTCGATTTACGAAGTTTTACCATGCCGCCATAAGAATCGTTGGCTGAAAGAGGCGGAAACCGCCCGGCGAAGAACGATACTCTACGGGAGGAATTGGGATGGGCATTGCATCGAAACATGCGCGCGCGCTGCTGCGCGCAACCGCTTTAGCAACATTGTGCACGCCGGCGCTTGCTTTCGCGCAGCCGGGAACAGATGAGGGCATGGATCGTGCGTCGTCTTCGGGTGATCAGATTGTCGTCACCGCGCGGCGGCGCGACGAATCCATTCAGGACGTGCCGGCGCAGGTTACAGTTCTGAATTCAACGGCGATACAAAACCGCGGCATCGAACGGCCTGCGGATTTTATCGAGCAGATTCCGAACGTCACTTTTGTTGAAACACAGAACGCCGGCACGAGCTTTCTCGTCATTCGCGGCATCTCACAAGCGCGTAACAGTGAACCGTCCGCAGCGATTGTTGTCGACGGCGTCCCGATGACTCAGCCAGCGCAGTTCAACCAGGCGCTCATCGATATCGAACAGATCGAAGTTTTGAAGGGCCCGCAAGGTGCGCTGTATGGACGAAACGCGATCGGCGGCGCGATTGTCATCACCACAAAAAAACCGAGCGATGAATTCGAGGGCCGGGTCACCGCAGGTTATGAATCGGGTCCCGGCTACAAGCTTCAGGGCGCGCTAAATGTGCCGCTCGCTGAGAATTTCTACATGCGCGGCGCGGTTTCATGGCGCGATACGGAAGGCTTTTTGAATAACGTCAATACGGCTGATGCGAGCGCTGAGGAAAATGTCGATCCTGTTGAGGATTTGAACGCTCGCGTTTCGTTCCTTTATGAGCCCACGGATAATTTCAGCGCAGACCTGCGCCTTTCTGCGGATCTGCTCGACACGCGCGCGCTCTATTATGTGATTCCGGATTTTTCCGACCCGAATTTCAATAACCCTAACTTCACTGACCGCCCGATCAATCTCAACAATTCGGGCGTCAATGAGCGCGACATCTACGACGCCGCGTTGAAACTCAATTATGAAACGTCATACGGCGCCTTTACGTCCATCACCGGTTTCAACAGCGTCGAAGAACTCCTGACCGGCGACGGCTATCCGTTCGATCCCTTTGGGCCGTTCCCTATCAACCGGGTCGGGTTCAATTTCAGCCAGACACAGTTTTTGGACGTTGAAACCTTCACCCAGGAACTGCGTTTTACGTCGCCTTCGGACAATCGCTTCCGCTGGATGGCGGGCGGGCAAATTTATGTCACAGATCGGTACATCTCAACAGGCAACCAGATTGACACCGGTACAGGAGTGATTCCGGTCTATCGCACGCCGAGCACAGACCCCGCGCATCCACAGCTGACGTTCCTCGCCGACAGTCAGGATCAGTTTGCATGGGCGGTTTATCTCAACACCTCTTTTGACATTCTTGATAATCTCGAATTGTCGTTGAACCTTCGCTATGACCATGACAAGCGCGAGAACACTACGCTCACACCGGCGGCGTTCCTTCCTTGCACGCCCGGCCCTGATTGCAGCACGGGCGTTGTCAGGGAAAACACATGGGACGATTGGCAGCCGCAGGCGGTCCTGCGCTACACGCCTACCGACGACTTGACGCTGTTTGCAAGCTATAGCCGCGGTTTCCGCAGCGGCGGCTTCAACCAGACTGGCGTTGGCGGGTTGGCGGACGCCAGCGGCTTTTTCAATGTCGGGGATCTCTTCGATCAGGAAACCGCCAATACATATGAAGCGGGCTTCAAGTCGAGCTTCATGGATGGCCGTGTCAATCTCAACGCCAGCGGCTACTTCACCAAGGCCGAAGGCACTTACTTCTTTGTCTTTATCGCGGCGAACTCAACGCAAAATCTCGGCAATATCGACGAGGTGGAGTACAAAGGCTTTGATGTTGAGCTCAACGCAAACCTGACTGAAAATCTCTCGTTCAATGCCGGCTTTGGCTACACGGACAGTGAAATCACTGAATTCCCTGATCCTGTAGCCATTGGCGCGGCTGCGCCATTAGTGTCAGAATACACCGTCAATATTGGCGCTGAGTATCGCGCGCCGATATGGGGCGATGTCGATGCGCTTGTGCGTGTTGATTACAATCGTCTTGGCGACACAACTTTTACCATCCCCTTCAGCGCGCCTGAACTTGCGCTTGACGCTTTCCCGGTTGAACGCGACCCTGTGGACCTCGTAAATCTCCGTGCGGGGATCACCAATGATCAATGGTCGCTGATGTTCTGGTCGAGAAACCTCTTCGACAAAGAATATAACACTGAATATTCGCCGGGCGGTTTTCTGTTCAAGGCGCAACCCATGCGTTGGGGTGTTGATTTGACGGTCCGCTTTTAACGCGGTCCGAATTCACTGAGACGGGCGCTTTAGCCCGTCTCGTCAGGTTTTCGCCGGCGCGGCTTGCGCCGGCTTAGCTGCGTAAAACGAAACCTCCGTAATGGTGGTTTGATGAGGAGAGACAGTTGACCAAGGTTCTGGTGCTTTATTACTCGAGTTATGGACACATAGAACAGATGGCCAGAGCCGTTGCGGAAGGCGCCGCCTCTGTTTCAGGCGTTTCTGTTGACGTGAAACGTACGCCGGAACTGGTCTCTGAAAAGGTCGCCGCCGACTCCGGCATGAAAACGGATCAGGAGGCGCCATTCGCCGATCCGGCGGAGCTCGGAAATTACGATGCGATCATATTCGGAACGCCAACACGCTTCGGCAATATGGCGGCGCAAATGCGAAACTTTCTGGATCAGACCGGAGGCTTGTGGATGTCGCGAGCGCTGGTCGGCAAGGTCGGCAGTGTGTTTACATCGACGGCGAGCCAGCATGGCGGTCAGGAAACGACGATTACATCATTTCACACGACGCTTTTGCATCATGGAATGGTGATTGTCGGTCTTCCCTATACGTGGGAAGGAGCCTCGATCATGAGCGAGTTGAGCGGCGGCACACCCTATGGAGCGACGACCATCACGGGCGGTGACGGCGCACGAATGCCGAGCGACAACGAGTTGGAAGGCGCAAGATTTCAAGGACGGCATGTGGCGGAAATCGCCGCACGCCTGGCTGCGTAATTGTTGGGACATATTCAGGTAATCCCACGAGAGGAGACGAGAATTATGGCGAAAGGATCCCTGCCAAGCCGGTTGCATCATACTGCGTATGTGACCCGGGATATGGAGGCGACGCGCAAATTTTACGAGGATGTGCTGGGCCTGCCGCTGGTCGCGACCTGGTGTGAAAAAGATATGCTCTTTGGCGCTGAGCGTACATATATTCACTGCTTCTTCGGGCTTGGTGATAACAGCGCGCTCGCATTCTTTCAGTTCGCAAGCCCCGAAGATCAGGACTTGTTTGGGCCCAAAATACCGTCATCTCCTTTCAATCATATCGCTCTTAATGTCGATGCGGAGACGCAACAGGCGATGGAAGAGCGCATCGCGGCGGCCGGAATTGAGGAGCCACGCACCTATGTGCTGGAGCATGGCTATTGCCGATCAGTCTATGTTGTTGATCCGAATGGGATGATTGTCGAATTTGTTCTGGACTTGCCTGAGGCGACAGAGCGGGCCGATGAATGGCGCGGTAAGGCGCATTCGGAATTAAAGCGCTGGTTGGAAGGCGATTATACAAACAACAATGTATATCGCTAAATAACTCCCCTTGCGGTTTCATCCTGTTTTGCATGCGTGAGTTTTATGACCGGCGCATCGATCGAAATTGTGAAAATCCCTGTAACGGGTGGAGCATTGGCGGCCGAGCTGCGGGGCGATATTTCCGCGAACGCCCGCCCGCCCATCGTATTTCTGCATGGCTGGACGCTCGACCGGCATATGTGGGCGCCGCAGATGGAAGCTTTGGCGGGGCGTCATGCGGTTATTGCGTTGGATCGGCGCGGTTTCGGTCATTCTACAGCGCCAGCCGGCCTGCATCTCGAGCCCGATGACATCATCGCGGTTCAAGAGTTTTTCTCGCTGCAAGGCAGTGTGGTTGTCGGCATGTCTCAGGCGGGCCGGATTGCGCTGGAATTTGCAATTCGTCACCCCGAACGCACCACCGGTTTAATTCTGGAAGGCGCAGGGCTTGCCGGTTTCAAGCCGACGCCAAAGCTGGAGGAGCAAATACCGCTGGGTCTTTATCGCTCGCTGATTGAGGCGGGCAAGATCGAGGAGATGCGTGAACGATGGCGTAAACACCCGCTGATGCAGAGTCCCAATCCTGATGCCGAAAGGCTCATGAAGGATATGTTGAATTTTTATGATGGGCGTGACCTTTGCGCGCCGCCATCACCATCTTTTGGCGTTGGCCCAGACGCGCTTGATAGAATTCAAGCGCCAATTTTAGCCGTGACTGGAGATCAGGAAACGCCGTGGCGCCAATTGGTCGCCGATGCGATCGCTTATGGGGCCGCCAATTCGCGGCGGGCGACGGTCGAAAATGCGGGGCATGTTTGTAATCTATGCAATCCTGAATGCTTTAACGCCGTCATTAGCGCGTTTCTGGCCGAATTGCGTAAGTGATGTTTGTTTCTGTACAGATAATACGTGATATGGACCGCCAATACAGGCATGAGTATGTTTGACAGCAGCCAAGTCCAAGCATACGATTTCGGAAATCAAGAAAAAATTCGAATACGAATTTTGTTGCGTTCTCAATTCAAATCAAGGCCAAAAAAGTTATTGCCAACACCGTCGATTAAGTCGGCAGGCATAAAGGGAGACATCTAATGAAAAGAACAATCACGATTGTGATCGGCGCGCTTTTGATATCAACAAGCGTATCCGCCGGTGAAGTCATGGAAAAATGTGTCGCTGTCGTCGGACCGCTTGGCTCGCCGGATCCTGAAGGCCAATGCACATGTTTCGTGGACGCGATGACGGATGAGCAGGCGGAAGAGTATCTTGCCGTCACCGATTGGGACAGCGATGCGTCGGACGAGCTGAAGAGTATTGGCGCCCAGTGTTTTCCGGAGATTAACTGAGCGGAACCGGCTTTGCCGTTTATCCGTGATGTGGATAGTTTGATTTTTCAGGCTTGAGGTTGCGATTGCGGCTCTGGAGCCGGTACTGGCGCGGTGTGACGCCAGCTAGTCTTTTGAAAAACCGCGAGAAGTAAGCCGGGTCCTGATAGCCTAACTCAAACGCAATTTGTGCAGCGGGCGCTTCGGTATAGCGAAGCATTCGCTGCGCTTCCAATAGTATTCGGGCGTGGATAAGCGCAGCAGGCGATTTTCCAACATGTAAACGGCATATTCTTGTGAGTTGTGACGGGCTCACAGATAGGGCGCTGGCATAGTCCGCGACCGACCAGTGGTCGTAAAATCTTCTGTTGATCAAATCGCGATATGCAGTCGCTATGCGTGCGCCGTTGAGCGGTTCTGTGCCTGTCCCTTTCAGTCGCGGCATCTCGCGTATGGTCAATATCAATAATGCCTGGGTCAAACATTCCAGCATGGCGCGCCGGCCTTCGCGAGAGCCAATAAATTCTTTGTGCAGGCATTCGAATAATGTATCGGCTTCTTGCTTGCGCTTCGCATCTAAAATTAGTTTGCTTACGGAAAACATCCGACCAAAAAAAAGATCTCTTAAGGAACGGAAACTGGCGGTTTTCAAGAACGGGCTATCGACAGATAACACCCAGCCAATCGTCCCATCCTGAAAATCAAAGCTGTGGATTACACCTTCAGGAATGAAGAAGAGATCGCCGCTTCTGAGCGGGGTAATGCGGTCTTCCACTATTGCTTCTGCGCCCCCTTCAGAGATGTAGATAAACTGCATCATCCCAGAATGAGCATGGGGCAAGATTTTCCAATCATGCAGGCGAGCGCGCGCGTCGATATCTTCAATATGCAGATCCTCTATCCCGAAATCTCCGGGCTGCTCTCCGTAAAGTGCGTAAATCTCCGGCTGAGGCGCCCGCGGAGATTTGAGGTTTTGGGAGCGGGGCGTCATTTCCATGAGCGAAAAATACAATAATTGGCCGGAATAATCCATTCTGGGCAGGAGAATGTGAATGTAAAATACAATTAAAGACGTCCCGCTGGGCGTTTCTCAGGAATTAGAGGCTTCCAAAGATGAAAACTCAGGTTGTAATTATTGGATCGGGCCCTGCAGGCCTGATGCTGGGGCATTTGCTCAAGCGAGCGGGAATAGCCGCCGTCATTATCGAGCGGCAATCGCAGGAACATGTTTTGTCTCGCATTCGCGCGGGTGTGCTCGAAACGGTGACGACAGACATTCTTGATGAGCTTGATGTCGCGGCGCGCATGCGCAGCGAGGGATTGCCTCATGGCGGTTTCAACCTTGCCTATGGTGAGCGGTTGGTCAGGATCGACATGCGTGCGCTCGTCGGCGCCGACGTCATGGTCTACGGGCAGACTGAACTGACCAAGGACCTTATCGACGCGGCGCCAGAAAGAGGTCTTGAGATTATCTGGGAGGCGGCCGATGTCGCGCTTCACGATATTACTGGTGACGCACCTGCTGTAACCTACATGAAGGATGGAGCGAAGCGCCGTATTGAGGCGCGCTATATCGCCGGTTGTGATGGATTTCATGGTCCGTCGAGGCAGGCCATTCCGGCGACAAGCGGCGGTGGATTGGAAAAAATCTATCCTTTTGGCTGGCTCGGCATTCTGTCCGATGTGCCGCCTTGCAATCATGAACTTATTTACGCCAATCATGAACATGGCTTTGCGTTAGCGTCCATGCGGTCGCCGACCCGCAGCCGTTATTATATTCAGGTTCCGTTGACGGATAAAGTTGAAGACTGGCCGGATGAGCGGCTTTGGGATGAGTTGTGTTTGCGCCTGCCGCCTGAAGCGGCGGGGCAGGTCACGCGAGGGCCGGCTTTGGAGAAATCCATCGCACCGCTGCGTTCTTTTGTTTTTGAGCCTATGCGTTATGGATCGCTTTTCCTCGCGGGCGACTCGGCGCATATCGTCCCGCCAACCGGAGCGAAGGGGCTCAACCTTGCAGCTTCAGACGTTCGGTATCTTTCCCGCGCATTGATCGCCTGGTTTAAAAAGAATGATAGCGCGGGTATCGAGGCTTACTCGCAAAAAGCGCTGGCGCGCGTTTGGAAATCGGAACGTTTTTCCTGGCAGCTAACAATGCTGATGCATCGTTTCCCGACCGACAGCGCTTTTGACCGGCGTGTGCAAGTGGCTGAGCTGGATTACATAGCATCGTCTGAGGCGGCGCAAAAAACGGTGGCCGAGAACTATGTCGGCCTTCCGTTATAACCGTGCAGCGCTATGAGGCGCGGCGCAGGTTGCCTGACAACGTCGCCTTTTCGAAATTCTCTCGGTTGGGAAAGCGTTCTAGCCGCGATGTTCGTTGATCCATTCTACGGTTTTGGAAAGGCCGCCAAATGGATAAAAATGAAGTCGAACGCGTCCATGCTTTTCAAAGTCGAGCCCGTCTTTTAGCGTGCCGACAAGTTTGTTCGGACCAGCCGAGCCGATGAGGTTGGTCAGCGAGACGCCGTATTTCGCCATAACGGAAGCTGAGGCGCCGACGCCGCAACGGGCGGCGAAGCCAAGGAGCCGTTTAATTCCTGCCGGGCCCGGCACGCCGATGCGCACCGGAGAGTCGATGCCGCGCGCGCGCATTTCCTCCAGCCATTCCAGGAACGGGTCGGCGGAAAATCCGAATTGCGTCACAATAATCGGAAGCATGTCGCGCTGGCGGATTTCGGCGATCTTGTTTTCCATCCACACCCACAGATCCTCTTTCGAGACATTGGGATGACCTTCGGGGTGGCCGGCGATGCCGATCGCCTTGATGCCATTTTGCTCAAGAACGCCGGTTTTGATCACCTGAAGCGAATCTTCAAAAGGACCTTCCGGCGTCGGCGGATCGCCGGCGATCACAAAGAGCCGTTTGACGCCGGACTCGGCGGTCACCTGTTTGATCATGTCCTCAAACACATCAACTGAGGTCAGCCGGCGCGCCGACACATGCGGCATCGGCTCAAAACCAAGCTCACGCACCGCCTTCACCGCCGCTATTCGCGCGCTCATTTCCTCGCCGGGAAGGAAGGTCACGGCAATTGGTGTTTGAGGTGCGATCATGGGAGCGGCCTCGCGCAAGGCCGGCACATCCTTCGCCGTGATCTCGAGCGAATAACCGTCAAGCAGATTGTCGGAAAGTGTTTCCCAATTAGGGTGAATTTCAGCGTAGGACATTAGGCGCATTCCTTCGGTCGGCCCGGTTTGCGGGTCTGGTTCCCCAATAGGAATACTCACCAGTGGCTACTGCGCTAGTATGTTTGCGCACGAAATTGGTTCCGTTCATCCGCTGGGGCTTCTGAGCGGGTATTTTTTGTAACAGATGGGCTTCGGGCGGCCTGCTTTCACCGCCGAATTTAAAACCAGAACCGGACCCCAGCGACGAAAGAGACGACAGACGGGTCCTCGCCGTTGGCGCGGGCGAAATCCGCAGTGTTCCCCAGATCGCGCGTCCACTGGACGCCGACATAGGGTGCAAACTCCCGCTTGATTTCATAGCGCAGGCGTGCGCCCAGTTCGATGGAGGAAAGTCCTTCACCGATTTCAAGAGGGGCGACGGTTTGGAACGAAATATCCGCCTCGGCGCTTGGCTGCAGGATGAGCCGTTGAGTGAGCATGAGCTCATATTCCGCCTCGAGCCGAGCGCTGACATCGCCCTTGTCGCTGACGAACAGCGCCGCATCAACTTCGAACCAGTAAGGCGCGAGGCCTTGCACACCAAGCGTCGCATAGGTTCTTGACGGGTCAGGGCTGAAGTCATGACGCACCCCCGCCTGAAGATCGAAATAGCGACTGATGGCGCGCGACCACAAAGCCTGAAATTCGGCCTCCTCAAATTCATCCGCTTCGAAGGAATATTCAGTTTCGGTTTTGAGCGCGAGCTTGTTGCGATCGCCGCCCCACCAGGCTTGTCCCTCCAGCATCAACGCCGGATCGCCTTCGCCGGTTTGCACTTCAAAACGGTCGACAAGCACATAATAGGTTGTCCCGGCGCCATGTTCCCTCAAGACAGCCTTGCGAGCTTCAGCCATTTCCTGAGGATCGTTATAGGCGTCGGCCTGTGACCATGGCGCCATTTCTTCTTCTTCCGCTAAGGCGGTTGTTGCGATGAAGCAGGAACAAAGAAAGAGGGGAAGGGTCATTTGTCTCTTCATGATCAACGCCCCTCATGTTTGTGAGCGTCATGAGACGCGGGCGACGGCGTGTCATGGCCTTCATGATCCATGTATGGCGGCGGGCGGCCCTCGCTTTTTGGCAGGACGGAAACGACCTGCATCATGCCCGCATGCATGTGGAACAATAAATGGCAGTGAAACGCCCAGTCGCCAACATGGTCGGCCGTCACGTCAAAGGAAAGTTTTTCGCCGGGCTTCACATTCACTGTATGTTTGCGGGGACGGTGATCGCTTTCCTCGGTGTTAAGGTCAAAAAACATCCCATGCAGGTGGATCGGGTGGGTCATCATCGTATCGTTGACGAGGGTGAAGCGAACGCGTTCTCCTTCATAAAGCGTGAATGGTTTTTCGATGGCGGAGAATTTGACGCCGTCAAAGCCCCACATGAAACGCTCCATATTGCCGGTGAGATGGATTTCGATCTCTCGTTCCGGCGCGCGAAGGTCGGGGTTTGGGACAGTGCTTTTCAGTTGCGTGTACCGCAATGTGCGATGGGGAACGTTTTCAAGACCGAGCCCCGGTTCGTTAAGGCGGTTTGTCGGCATTTCCGCCACCATGTCGACGCCGACGCCCATTTTGTGATTGTGCGCCTGTTTCGGTATGGCGTGACCGTCGTGGGCCATGCCTCCATGGTCCATGGCCATATCTTTATGGGTGAGGATCGGGCGCTCGCGTAAAAGCGGCGCCGTCGCGCGCATCTCGGTCCGTGGCGACAGCGTAGCAACCGCCTGTCCGAAGCGGTCTATCGCTTCAGCGACGATCGCGAAGGGGCGGGCGCGTTTCGGCTCGACAATGACATCATAAGTTTCCGCGACGCCAATCTGGATTTCATCAGTGTCAACGGGTTGGACGTGAAGCCCATCGGCCTGAACGACGGTCATCGGCAGGCCAGGGATACGGAAGTTGAAAATCGTCATCGCTGCGGCGTTGATAATGCGCAGGCGAATGCGTTCACCTGTTTCAAATAACGCAGTCCAGTTATCTTCGGTAGAATGGCCGTTGATCAAATAGCTATAGACGGCGCCGGTCACATCCGCGATATCGGTCGCCGACATGCGCATATTCCCCCACATGGCGCGGTCTTCAACCGTTTCACCGAGGCCTTTGTCGCTTGCGTCACGTATGAAGTCGCCAAGCGTACGCTCTTGCATGTTGAAGACTTCATTATTCTTCTTCAGCTTGGCGTAGACCTTATGTGGATGCTCAAACAGCCAGTCCGACAGAACAAGAACATATTCGCGGTCATAGGAGACCGGATCTGCGCCGGCGGGATCAATGATAATCGGTCCGTAAAGTCCGCTTTGTTCCTGTAGCCCCGAGTGAGAGTGATACCAGTATGTCCCATTTTGCGGGACGGCGAATTCATAACTGAACGTTTCACCCGGTTTGATGCCTGGAAAGGAAACGCCCGGCACCCCATCCATATAGAAGGGGACCAGAAGTCCATGCCAGTGGATGGATGTATCTTCATCGAGTGTGTTGTGAACGTTAAGGGTTACACGCTCCCCCTCGCGGAAGCGGATCAGCGGCGCTGGAAGGCTTCCATTCACCGTGACGGCATGGCCTTTGCGCCCGCCGATCATGACATTGGCGCGCCCGATGGAGAGATCAAACTCCGGACCTGTCAGGGCCGGCGGTTGGGTCTTCAAACTGTGAACGCCATGAGCGTTTTGCGCCCAGGCCGGCAGGAGACTTGCCGCACC
Organism: Alphaproteobacteria bacterium; assembly: GCA_030426465.1. Lineage (GTDB taxonomy): Bacteria > Pseudomonadota > Alphaproteobacteria > Caulobacterales > Parvularculaceae > Hyphococcus. Next base: position 82,653 of record JAUHYK010000002.1, on the reverse strand, counting down.
CGCATAGGCGCCGCTTGCGGCCGCGCCGCGCAAGAGATGTCGTCTTGTGAACATGGCGCGGCGCTCAGTGATGGCCGTGATGTGCGCCGGCGTCAGACGCTGCGACTGCACAGCTTTCATCAGCTTTGGCGACAATACGCATCTGTTCATCACTCATGGCCTTCATGCAGGCCATATGGGCGCCGTCTTCGATTTCAAGCGAACACATCATGGCGATCGACCAGGCGCCGTCATTGGCGGGCTTCAACATGAAGTGGACTGACTCGCCCTCATAAAAGGCGGCGAGATCGACGATTTTTTCGACGGCGAAGTCCATGGTCATCTCGTCCCATGCAAGCGCTTTGATGGGTTTGTGTGTGAGGTTCAGTTTGGCGCTCTTGACGTCGAGGGCGTTTATGACCCCTTCACCCATGGGCAGGGTGCATTTGTCGGTCATTTCCATCTGATGACCTTGATGGTCCATTTTGTGTTCTTCCTGGGCAAGCGTTGCTGACGCCAGAAAGGACGCCGCCATGGTGAGCGGCAATACAGAAATGCGGTTCATGGAATATCTCCGTTGTTGAATGCTGAAAAAGAAAGCGCAGCGCAAAAACGCGGCGTTTCTGCACTCAATTCTGGAGACGAACTTTCAGGCTAATGGGGGTGGGCCCGGGCGGCGCGCGGCCGAGGATTGGGAACCCGCCGGTTTTGGCGAATGTCGGCGTCTCAACCCCCGGCGCCGGCGCTAATGGCGCGAGCGCAAGAATTTTGGTCGGCGCCGTCAGTGCGGAGGGCGCCAATGTGTCCGTGGTCAGTTTGTGGACGGCGTGAAAGCCACACGGCTCGCCGTCGCCGCAATCAGGCGCGGGCGCCGTCTTGTGTTGTTCGCTTGAATGCCCTGATGGGTCTTGATGTGGCGCGTGGGCGCTATGGGCGCCGCTAAATTCTGCGGAATTGTGATGAACCTGGCTCGCCGATTGTTGATAAGGCGCGCACGCACAGGCCGCCTGCGCCGTTCCGAAAAGGACGGCCGCGAGCAACAGGCATGCAATGCGGAGGTGGTTCATCATACGGTCTCTAAGATGGGGATAACCTACCGTGCCGCCAAGGGGTGGTCAAACCACCAGACGCTGCGAATGTTAACGCCAGAGCGCCCTTTATGACCTTCGCAGCATAAGGAATCGCCTCTGTTTGAATTCGGAAGCGCCATTTGAAGGCATTTGCGCCTCTCACGCGGTCTCAGTAGGTTTGTACGAAAGAACCGCCACAAGAATATCGGAGGAACGCCATGCGTAAACTGATCAAGACGGTTTTTGCCGCTGGTTTATCCATAGCGGCCGCCAGCGCCTGCGGTGAGGCAGGGCAGGTGGACGAGGCTGAGGCCGCTTCGGTGCGTCGGCTTATTACGCAAGATTCCATGAATGTGTATCGGCGGTTCGTTCCCGAACAGACAGAAGCGATGGTTACCTTTTACCATGAGGTTCTGGGTTTAACGCCTTTGTCGCCGATCGATCTTGGCGGCGGTCAACAGATGATCCTTTTCGGGATCGGCGGTGGGCAAATCAAGCTTGCAGCTGGCTTGAAGGAGGGGCGGAAATATCATCTTGGCGGCGTCAACGACGCGACAGGCATTCGCGTGTTCACTCTGTATTTTCCGGATGAAGCGGCGCTCGCTGAGCGTTTTGAGACGCAGGGCTACGCCGCACCGAGTTTTATGGACAGAGGCGACCGCGTTCGCGCCGCATTGGTGGAGGATCCGTGCGGCTTCTCGCTCGAGCTAGTCATAGCACCGGGCGCCTCTCCAGAGACATACGCACAGGTGGAGGTCGGGCTGAACGCTTCTGACCTTGATCAAAGCCGTGCTTTTTATCGTGACTTCGTGGGGCTTGATGAGTTGCCGCCGGTTGAGGATAAGCTTCTTGGCGTTACGAAGCATCCATACCGCCACGGGGCGACGACAATTAATGTATGGTCGGTGGGTGAGGCTTTGCCCGCCGATACAGGCAGCGCCGGCATTCAGTATGTAGTAAGCGATGTTGATGCTGTGGATGCGAACGCCAAAACACGCGAGATCACAGTGGAAACACCGCTCGGCAATCTACCCGGTTTTGATCTGAGATTCGTCTGGCTGAATGACCCGGACGGCGTCACAAATTACTTTGCGCAGGTCGGGGCGCGAGACGCGTCACCTGAATAGTTTTCAATGTTTTATTACTCAGCAACCTGAATAATATATTCAGCCAGCGCAGCGATTTCGTCCTCTGTCAATTGGCCGTCAAAAGGCGGCATGGCGCCGCCGCCATTCGTGATCCGGCTGATGACATAATCAAGCGTCAGGTTGGGGTTTCCGTCGAGTGAGGGGCCGATGCTAGCTTTTGATCCGGCGTCGGCGAGCGTATGGCAACCGCTGCAGGACCAAGCCTCAAACAGGTCGCGGCCTAAATCGGGATCGCCTGCCTTTGCCTGCGTGACGACAAACCCTGCTGCGAGCGCGCCCAGAACGGTTAGTGCTGGCGCCGCAAAACGGGATTTTATAAAGAGTGAAGAAGTGGTCACCGTTTTTCCATTCATCTCGCGTCAAGAAGCTGACGTTAGCTCAGATTATGAATACGGTGAAGCGCTGCGCAGGCGTTTATGTCACCCTCGAGCGAAGGAGAATGCTAGTCTTTGCGCCGAAACAAAACTTCGACGACGTCCTTCAGGATGAGGGTGACCGCTTCTTTATTAAGGTTTGGGTTCAGGATGTTGCGAATTCTGATGCCCTGCATCAGCGCCACGAAAATTTCGAGGCGAGACTCGAGGTCGTCCTTTCTGACGCCATCGCGCAAATAAGAGACGACTCGCGCCTTCAGGTCGGTGTCCATGCTTCTGATGGAAGCGGCCACCTCCGGGTTACGGGTCGCTTCGACGACGATTTCCAGCATTAAGGTGGACCAGAAGGGGTCAGTTTTGTCGGCGACGCTGTCTTTCAAATTGTCGATCATCATATCGACGACCCGGTCCCCTGCCTCACGGTAGCGTTCGACGGTGACTTTCTTCTCTTCGAAATGCGCGCGGATCATCTCGGCGATGATCTGCTCCTTACTCTCGAAATAGTGATAAATGTGACCGGGGCTCATTTTCGCTTCTTTTGCGATCTGAGCCATGCGCGCGCCATGAAATCCGCTTGCGGCAAAGGCTCTTTCCGCCGCGCGCAGCACACGTTCACGGGGATCATCGCAAGTTTTCGCTATGGCCTCGGACATTATTAACTACCTTTATTTTAATTATGATGCGCTGCACAAATTGCTTGCCAACTATATCCCAGCCGTGTAATTAATTCTTTAGAACAAACGTTCATTCTAATCAAGTCCTCAGCTTTCCTAAAGACTGAGGATGGAGCCTAAGGCTCTATTGTTCGGAAACGTTATTTTATGCCGTCCTATCTATCGATGAACCGGATCTTGGCGCTATTCGCCGCCGTCTCCCTTGCGTCCTGTGGGGCCAAAGAGGAAGCGCATATGGCGCCGCCGCCGCCCGAAGTCGCAGTTCAGACTGTGCATACGGAGCCGACCACCTTGTCGGTGACCTTGCCTGGCCGGACCGCCGCGCACCGCGTCGCGGAAATTCGCCCCCAAGTGTCCGGCATAATTCTGGATCGTCAATTTGAAGAGGGCGCCGCGGTGAGCGAAGGACAGCCGCTCTACCTTATTGATCCGTCGCCCTATCAGGCCGCTGTGGACAGCGCCGCAGCAACGCTGGACAAAGCAACGGCCATGGCGGCTGCAGCCAAAAACCGTGAGGCACGGTTTGCAAAGCTCGTCGAAATGAACGGCGTCAGCAAACAGGACTACGACGACGCAACGGCTTCCGCAAAGCAGGCCAAGGCGGAAGTAGCGCTTGCTCGCGCGGCGCTCGCGAGCGCAAAGATTGACCTCGAACGCACCGACATCAAGGCGCCTATTGAAGGGCGTATTGGTCGAACGCTTGTCACGCGAGGCGCGCTTGTCAATGCGAACCAGCAACAGGCATTGGCGGTCATTCATGGACTTGACCCGATTTATGTCGATGTTGCGCAGTCGAGCGCTGAGCTGTTGCGGTTGAAACGCAAACTCGCGAGCGGTGAACTGGAAACGGTTGAGGGGGATCAACTCCTGGTAAATCTGACTCTGGAAGATGGCGGCGCATACAGCCATCCCGGCAAACTCGCGCTAACCGAAGTGAGTGTTGAACCGCAAACCGGCGCCGTCACCTTGAGGGCGGTGTTTCCCAATCCGGATGGCCTTTTGCTGCCAGGCATGTTTGTGCGGGCTGAAATTATCGAAGCCAGGAACAGCAACGCAATCCTGGTTCCGCAACAGGCGATCACCCGTAATGCGCTCGGCGACGCCGTCGCTTATGTGGTGATGGATGACAATACCGTTGCGGTACGACCCGTGGAGGCGGCCCGGGCGAAAGGCGACAAGTGGCTTATCGCATCGGGGCTAAAACCCGGCGACCGCATCGTCGTTGAGGGATTTCAACGGTTCCGTCCCGGAGCGACGGTGACGCCGGTTCAGATCAACAATGGTGCGCCGCGCAGCGTCGCCGGCGCCGCCAGCTCTGCCGGTATCCAGTAATGTAGGCGCTCGCCTGCACCCGAAGAGCAGGCGCTGTGTGACTTTTATTTAAAAGAGAATTTTCTGTGGCGAGTTTTTTTATTTCCAGGCCGATCTTCGCATGCGTCATCGCAATGATTGCGATGCTTGCGGGCGTCATCAGTCTGTTAAATCTCCCGCTTGAACAGTACCCGGATATTGCGCCGCCGGCGGTCTCCCTTAGCGCCACTTACCAGGGCGCTTCGGCGAAAGCGGTGGAAGACGCGGTCACCCAGGTGATTGAGCAGCAAATGAAGGGCATCGACAACCTGCGCTATATCTCCGCCAGTTCGAGTTCGAATGGCGCAATGTCGATGACGCTTACTTTTGAGTCGGGCACGGATCCGGACATCGCGCAGGTGCAAGTTCAAAATAAACTGGCGCTCGCGACGCCGCTCCTGCCGCAGGAAGTGCAGCGCCAGGGCGTCACGGTGAACAAGGCCCGCGCGGGCTTTCTGCTCGCCGTCGCGCTGGTGGACAATTCCGGTGTGATGGGTGAGGCCGATATCGCCGACTTTCTTGTGTCGAATTGGCAAGATCCCATCAGCCGCGTCCCCGGCGTTGGTCAGGTTCAGCCCTTCGGGTCGCAATATGCAATGCGTATCTGGATCGACCCGTTCCAACTCGCCAATTACGGCCTTTCCACTCAAGATGTCGTCAACGCAATTCGCGCCCAAAATACGCAAGTTACAGGCGGTGAGATTGGCGGCGGCCCGCATATGCCGGGACAGCAACTGAACGCAACCATCAACGTTCAGTCGCTTATGCAAACGCCAGAAGAGTTCAGCGCTATTGCATTGCGCACTTTGGGAGACGGATCGCAAGTTACCCTGAGCGATGTCGCAAGAGTCGAAATCGGCAGCGAACGATACAATCGCATCACGGAATATAAAGGAACGCCGGCTTCCGGGATGGCCGTGCAGCTGGCGCCGGGCGCCAACGCGCTGCGGACCGCCGATGCTGTGAAGGCGCGTGTCCAGGAATTGTCGGCGTTTTTGCCGCCGAATATGTCAATCGTCTATCCGGTTGACGAAACGCCTTTTATTAAAGAATCGATCAAGGAAGTTGTGAAGACGCTGATCGAAGCGGCGATCTTCGTCTCCATCATCATGTTCTTGTTCCTGCAGAACTTAAGGGCGACGGCAATCGTGATGATAACCGTGCCTGTCGTCCTGCTTGGAACATTTGCCGTACTGCTTGCTTTCGGCTTTTCGATCAACACGCTGACCATGCTGGCCATGGTGCTCGCTATTGGTCTTCTTGTTGATGACGCAATTGTCGTCATTGAGAATGTTGACCGCATTATGGAGGAAGAAAAACTTCCTCCGCGCGAGGCCACCCGAAAAGCGATGTCGGAAATCACAGGCGCCTTGATGGGCATTGGTGCGGTTCTGTCGGCGGTGTTCATCCCCATGGCGTTTTTCGGTGGAACGACAGGGGTTATCTACCGGCAATTTTCAATCACTATCGTCACTGCGATGGCGTTGTCGGTGTTGACGGCGGTCATCTTGACGCCGGCGTTATGCGCTACAATTTTGAAACAACGTGATCCGTCAAAAGACCCAAAACCCGGTTCGCTGGCATATCGGCTTTCGGCGCCGTTACGCGGTTTCAATTCGGTGTTCGCGTTGAGCGCCCGCCAGCATCTGAATGGCGCTAAAGCCGTCATCAATAGATCAGCACGCTTCTTTTTGTTGTTTGTTGCGCTGGTCGTGGCGACAGGATTTATGTTCACGCGTCTGCCGGGCTCCTTCCTGCCAAATGAAGACCAGGCGCGGATGATCCTGCAGGTGCAGCTGCCTGCTGGCGCCACCTATGACCGCACTCTCGCTGTTCTGGATCAAGTCCAGGCGCATTTGCGCAGTGAAGAAGAGGAGATGGACACCATCCGCGGCTACTTCACGATTGCAGGGTTCAATTTCGCCGCCAATGGTCAAAATGTCGGTATTGGGTTTGTGCCGCTGAAAGATTGGGAAGAGCGCAAGCGCAAGGATCAAAGTCAGGATGCAGTTGTCGCGCGTGCGCAAGCGGCGTTTTTCAAGATCCGCGATGCGCAGGTCTTTGCATTTGGACCGCCATCTGTCCCGGGGCTTGGGCAATCGGGCGGGTTTGATTTATTCTTACAGGACCGCGGCGGGGTAGGGCGCGAGACGCTTATCAATGCGCAAAACCAGCTTCTTGGCATGGCCGCGCAAGAGCCGACATTGGTGGCGGTGCGCCCAAATGGCCTTAGTGAAGAATCGCAATTGAAAGTCGACATCGATCAGCGCCGGGCGCAGGCGATGGGGCTTGATCTTACTGCCATCAACTCAACCCTCGCTACAGCGATGGGCGGCGTCTATGTGAATGACTTTATCGACAGAGGGCGCGTCAAGCGTGTGTATTTAGCGGCCGATGGGCCTTATCGCAGTTCGCCTGAGGATTTAAAACTCTGGCGCATCCCGAATGCGAGCGGCGAGCTCGTTCCTTTTGCTTCTTTTGCGGATATTTCGTGGACAGGCGGTTCGCCCAAACTTGAACGCTATAATGGCGTCTCTTCGGTGGAGATCCTCGGTTCTGCGGCGCCCGGTGTCAGTTCGGGTGAAGCAATGGCGACTATTGAGCGTTTGGCGGAACAGCTACCATCAGGCATTGGTATCGAATGGACTGGCGTTTCCAAGGAAGAAATCGAGAGCGGGTCAAAAACGACCACGCTGTATGCGTTATCAATTCTGGTCGTGTTTTTATGTCTTGCGGCGCTTTATGAAAGTTGGAGCATTCCAATCTCTGTGCTGTTGGTCGTGCCGCTCGGTGTGATGGGCGCTTCTTTGGCCGCTGTATTCGGCGGGCTGCCCAACGATATCTTTTTCCAGGTGGGGCTGCTGACGACAATCGGTCTTTCTGCGAAGAACGCGATCCTCATTGTCGAGTTTGCAAGCCTGTTGGAAAAGCAGGGCCGGACCGCATTTGAGGCCGCGATTGAATCTGCGCGGGTTCGATTGCGTCCCATTCTCATGACCTCTTTCGCTTTCGGTCTTGGCGTTACACCGCTGGTTCTTTCAAGCGGCGCAGGCGCGGCTGGGCGCAACGCCATTGGCGCGTCGGTGCTGGGCGGGATGTTGGCGGCGGCGTTCCTGGGGCTCTTCTTTACACCGCTCTTTTACGTATTGGTCCGCCGCTTTTTCCGCCCAGGAGATGCGACGCAAAAGCAGGCGCTCAAGCCCCAGCATGAGGCCGGTTAAGTATGTCGACTTTTTCATCAGAGATGAAAGCGATTGCCATTTCTGCGATGGCGGTTCTGGGTTGCGGTTGTACGTCACTCACCATGGCTCCTGATTACCAGCGCCCCGATGCGCCCGTGGCGGAAACCTTTCCGGATCTAGACGAGACGTCTGATGATGTCGTGCGCATAGCCGATTGGCGCAGCTTCATCACAGACCCGGCATTGACGACGCTTGTCGAAACCGCACTTGAAAATAATCGCGATCTGCGTATCGCAATGCTGAATGTAGACCGCGCGCGGGCGCTCTACAGGGTTCAACGCGCCGATAGCTTACCCTCCATTTCCGCGGATGGAGGTTATTTACGCCAACGCATCGGTGAGAATGCATCGATTGGCGCAGCAGGCGCGGCTGGCGGCTCGGGCAGGACAGACCCGATTACAATCGAACAATATTCCGCTGAGGTTAGCCTCAGCGCCTATGAGCTGGATTTGTTTGGCCGTGTCAGAAGTCTCAATCGGAAGGCGCTTGAAACTTATTTTGCGACAGAGGAAGCGCGCCGTTCCGCCGAAATATCTCTCATTGCCGAAGTGGCTGGAGCCTATCTGCAATTGCTCGCCGACAGGGAGCGATTGACCATTGCGCGCGAGACGGTGGAAAGCCAGCAGTCTTCTTATAATCTCACCCGCGAGCTTGTGGACAATGGCCTTGGCAATGATCTCGATGTGCAGCGTGCGGACACATCGGTGCAGCGCGCGCGCGCTGACGCCGCCGGGCTAGAGGCGCAGATTGCGCGTGATGAAAATGCGCTGCGGTTGCTTGTGGGGCGGGCTGACCTGCCTGAAATCGTTGCCTCACTTGATGGTGTTGCGCTAAATACGGCTTTCGCAAATGTTTCCTCAGGGATTTTGCTTCAGCGCCCTGATGTGCTGGCGACAGAGCGGCGTTTGCGCGCTGCAAATGCAAATATTGGCGCTGCGCGCGCCGCATTTTTCCCAAGGATATTGTTGACGGCGAGCGCTGGAACAACAAGCGCGGAACTGGCTAATCTTTTTTCGGCTGGCACAGGTGTCTGGTCGTTTGCTCCCTCCGTATCGCTTCCAATCTTCTCTGGCGGACGCAATCGCGCGCAATTGACTGGCGCCAAGATCGACCGTGATATCGCCGTGAACGAATATGAAAAAGCAGTGCAGTCTGCCTTTCGCGATGTCGCCGATGCGTTGGCGACGCGCCGTACGATTGGTGAACGACTGGAGGCGACGGAAAAACTTTCTCTGGCGTCTGAGCGAACTTACACGCTTGCCGATGCAAGGTTTCGCAACGGCGTAGATAGTTATTTATCAGTTCTTGATGCTCAACGGACGGACTATGCGGCCAAGCAGGAGCTTGTGCTTATAAGACTGGAAGAAGCCGTCAGCGCTATTAATCTCTACCGTGCGCTGGGTGGATTTCCCGAAACGCAGTAGAGCGCTGGCGCGGTCTACGCCGTGAACAATTTGCGAATGGCCTCCGGCACTGGCGTCGCTTTGATGCCGCCGGGCGCTTCAGGATCGAAAACCGTCCAGACCCGTTTTTCGGTTCCTTCAACACAGAGCCTATCGCCATTATTAATAAAGTGCCGGATAGTGAAGCTCGATTTGCCGAACTCGGGCGCCTCGCTTTCGACGGTGACGTCGTCGCCATAGGCCGCCGGAAACAGAAAACGCGCTTGAAGATCTACTAGCGGGTAACCGGCGATATTCATGTCTCTTCTCATATCGCGTTTCTTCGGCAGGCCCGCGAATTCGAACATCTGCACTGTGTTCTCGCTCAGCATATCAATAAAACGCGGCGCAAACACGATCCCGGCCGGGTCGCACCAGCCCCATTCGATGCGCAGTTCGCGTGTAAAGAAAGCTGTCATCTTTCTGCCGTTACTTGGCAGGCGGCGGTTTTAGGGGGCCGCCTGCCGCCATGGCCTGGCCATAGGGTTTCATGCCCGCCCAAAAAATAAATACGGCAGGGGGCCCCATCAACAAAGCCGTCAGGAAGAGCGAGTAACGAATGTTTTCTTCCGAGAAAATGACGTCCGTAAATGTCGAGACGATCAGTGGTCCCATCATCATGCCGACGACATTCATGATGAAAAGAAACATGAACGTAACCTGGCCGCGAAGATGGTTTGGCGTCACGCTTTGCAACGCTGCATTTTCGACAGGCGCCGCCATGCCGCCCCAAAGAGCTGCGAAGAAACCAATGAAAGCGGCAAGCCAGGGGCTCGGCATTATGGGCTGAAGGATCGCCAGCGGAACAGCGACCGCCGTTGAAATGACCGTAATGCGGATGTTGGCGTCGTAGATTCCTTTTTTCCACCAGCGTTCAGCAAGCCAGCTGCCGACAAAAAGACCAATCGGCATGGCGACCATAAGACTGAAGCCGGCGACATAAGCGTATTGAACGCCTGACCATCCATAGGTGCGAGCGTAGAATGGTGCGCCCCAGGTTTGCAGGCCGAACATCTGCACCGACCGCAGCGCGAGGCCGGCGAACAGCGGAATATAGACTTTCCAATGATGTCCAACGAAGGCGAACACTTCGCCGATGGGGCGTGATTCTTTTTGAACGCCGCCGCGCCGTATGGGTTCTTGCACCGTCAACATCAGCGCGGATACGATCAGGCCCGGCACGCCGACCATGATCAGCACAACTTGCCAGCCACGAAGATGCAGTCCGAATGGCAAGTCATAGCCGCCGCTAGTGCCGACAAAACTGATGATGACGCCGCCGATGATCATCGAAAAACCGACGCCTGCGACGAAACCGAGATTCATAACGGCAATGGCGCGCGGCAGTTTTTCAGGCGGGAAGTAATCGGACAACAGAGAATAGGCCGAAGGGCCGCTCGTGGTTTCGCCAACGCCAATACCGACTCGCGCCAGGAATAAATGCCAGAAATTCGAAGCAAGCCCTGACATCATCGTCATCAGGCCAAAGATAGCGATGCCCGCCGCCATCATATGTTTGCGGCTGAAACGGTCGACCATTACGGCTACGGGCCAGCCGAAAATCGCGTAGAAAATTGTGAAGGCGGCGCCGACAATAAGGCTAATCTGCGTATCTGTGAGACCGAGATCGGCTTTGATGGGCTCGATCAGAAGATTGAGAATGCCGCGGTCGAGGAAGTTCACCATCACCGCAAGGGCGAGGATTGAAACGCAATACCAGGCTTGTCTCGGGGGCGGGTAGTCGGCCTGATCGGCGGCGGGGTTGGCTGACGCTTCTTCTGGCGCGCCGGCGCCGCTTGCAGAGGTGTCCATCCTGTTTCCCTTCCCGGGTGTGTTTTACGGTCTACGCGTTTATCGCGCAGCATCTTGTTATGTGCGCCGGCGAGGCAACCATCGCAGCCGAAAGTCCGCGCCCCCGCATGACTTTGGCTTTATGTGACTGACTGCGCCGCCGACGCGAAAGTATAGTTGAACCATGACGCTTTGCCAGTTCTTTACCGGCGCCGGGCGCTGTAAAGCGCCTCTCTTTCCATCAAAATCCGCATAGGAATGACACTGAACGCGAACAGGGTGAGGCGTGCGTGCAACCCGTTCAATGAATGGGTGACTGCCATTCGCCGCCAATACGGCTTCTCATCAGGTCGCATGCGCATGGCGCGATGCGTTATGATCGTCCGGATAAAATCAGAATAGATGAGGAGGGTGATATGAAAATTGCAATAGTGGGGGCCACCGGCAATGTTGGGCAGCGCTTGTGTGCTGAAGCGCTATCGCGCGGTCACGAGGTAACGGCGCTTGCGCGCAACCAAGGCGACCTTCCATCACACGATAAATTGACCTTCGTAAAAGGCGATGTGTTAGCTGAAGACGTAGGAAAATCGCTCAGCGGTCATGACGTGGTCATCTATTCCCTGCGTTTCAACGGCCTTGATTTCGACAAGGCGCTCGCCGCCTTCCAGGCTTCAACGGCGCCGCGGCTGCTTATTGTTGGCGGGGCTGCGTCGCTTAACGCGGCGCCCGGCGGCCCGGCCCTGATCGATACCCCCGGTTTTCCTGAGGAGATCAAGATTGAGGCGGAGCCGGCTCGCCAGGCTTTGAATAAGTTAAAAGCGTCAGGGGCATCCGACTGGACCTTCCTCTCCCCCTCCATCATCATCGGTCCCGGGGAGCGCACTGGAAAATTCCGTCTGGGCAAGGACGAAGTGCTGAAGGATGCAGAAGGCAATAGCCGAATTAGCTATGAAGACTTTGCTGTCGCGATGATCGATGAAACCGAGACGCCGAAACATCAGGGCGAGCGGTTTACTGTTGGTTACTGAGGCCGAAATTGAAACGCCGACTTTTTTCAGCCGGCGTTTCAGAAAGTTTAGCGGTAAAGCTGTTTATTGATGGGAAGGTTATTTTCCCGGCAGTAGGTCTCGTAGTGGTTGATAAACCACCACACATCAAGGGTCTCGATAAATTTTCCGTTCTCGTCGTAAAATTCATTGGCGCCCTGCATCCAGCCGAAAAGTTTTACGCCTTGCGGGTGGTCCGTAACAAGCGTGTGCGCCTGTCCCGGCGTTTCTGAAATGAAGTCGCCCGGTTTCGCAACCCAATCATATTCAAGATACCGCACGCTGCCCTCAAGGCACATCATCAGCACCTGACCGCGATGCTTGTGCGTGCCGATAACGCCCGGCGATTTGATCCATAGGACATTGCCATACCAGTTCTGACGAACATCAAAGGCCAGGTGCCGGATGGCGGCGTTATCACCAAAGGGCACCCAGGGACTGTCCACTTCTTCGTGACCGACAAAGCCGCCGGGAATGAGGTGTCGATCGAGAACTTTTTTATGGTTCTCGGGCACCTCAATGATTTTGTAATTTTCTGCGGTTTTCGAAAGGCCGCCGAGTTTGCTCATGATCCAGCTCCTTCCCGGTTAAATATAAAGCTGTTTGTTGACGGGGATGCCGTGTTCCTCGCAATAGCTTTCGTAGTGGTCCAGGAACCACCACACATCGACGGTGTCGATCAGCGTTCCGTTCTCGTCGTAGAATTCGTTGGCGCCCTGCATCCAGCCAAAGAGCTTCACGCCGTTTGGATCGTCCGTAACCAATGTGTGGGCTTCGCCGGGCATTTCATGAATGAACGCGCCAGGCTTTGCGACCCAGTCATATTCGAGATAGCGGAAGCTGCCTTCGAGGCAGACCATCAGGACCTGGCCTCGGTGTTTGTGCGTCGAGACAACGCCCGGGGCTTTCACCCAGAGAATATTGCCGACCCAGTTATTGCGCACGTCAAAAGCAAGATAGCGGATCGCCGCGTTCTCTCCGAAAGGAACCCATGGGCTTTCCTCAAGGGAAGAGCCTACGTAAGTGCCCTCGACGCCGCATCGCTTGATGAGGTCCTTAAACGGTTCGGGGACGTCGACGATTTTATATTCGCCGGCCTCCGCTGCAGTCTTGGAAGTGTCGGCTACGCTAGACATAAGACCTCTCCTCTCTTGCTTTATTTGTTGTCGCCGCCAGGTACGCCGTGAGCGACACGCTTTTCATACTCCGGGTCATCCTCGGGTTTGGCAAGCGACGCCATGACGCGGGCATGGATGTCTTCGAGTGTTTTACGGAATTCAGGATAGGGCAGGATATAAAGATCGTTCTTTTCAACGCCTTTCAGCACATATTCGGCGAGGCGGGCCGGCTTCATCCCCACTTCGATAACCTTTTTGAGGTGAGCCATCACATTGGGATCGGCGCCATAATAGCCGGTCTTTTGAAGATGAGCCGGCCGGGTCAACACCGCCTCATGAATGTTGGTGTCGACCGCGCCGGGACAAAGCATAGAGACTTTTATCTTGGTGTCCTTCAGGTCCATGGACAGACATTCGGAGTAGCCCCGGATCGCCATTTTCGTTGTGCAGTAAATGCCCGTGCCGGGCAGGGCGACAAAAGCAGACATGGAGGCTGTGTTGGTGATGTGACAGTCATCGCCGCGTTCGAGCATGCGCGGCAGAAAAGTCTGGACGCCGTTGATCACACCCCAGAGATTTACATCAAGCTGCCACTTCCAGTCATCAAGCGTGGCTTGCTGCAGCGGACCGAAGATCGATACGCCTGCGGTGTTAAACAGAAGCTGCACCGGGCCAAGCTTTGCTTCAACTTCATCGGCGGCGCGCCCATAGGCGTCCGGGTCCGTGATGTCGAGATGTACGGGCATCGCTTCGACGCCCTTTTCCGCGAGCGCGATAACTGCGCTTTTTAAATGATCCTCACGAATGTCGGCGATAGCGATCTTGGCGCCGGCTTTGCCGAAAACTTCCGCCTGGCCGAGCCCTACGCCTGATCCGCCGCCGGTGATGAAGGCTACTTTACCTTTGATGTCAGTCAATTTCTGACTCCCCGTTATTCTTCGTTTTGATTACTCAGCGAGGCCGATCATTTTGCGCGCCTCGCCGGCGTTGGCGACGTCGCGCCCGAGGCGTTCAACCAGTTCGACGCCCCACTGAACGAGGTCGGCGTTGGAATCCGCCTTACGCCCGCGGCGCAGGTAGATCGTGTCTTCGAAACCGACGCGCATATTGCCGCCCAGCAGCACCGCCTGCGCCGCCATGGGGAAGGAATGACGGCTAACGCCAAAGCCCGTCCAGACCGCGCCGCGCGGAATCTGGTTCTTCGAATACATCATCGCTTCGGTCGTTGCAGGCAGGCCGTATTTTGTACCCAGCACAAAAGAGAAGGGCGAGTTTTTCGGGATCGCGCCTTTCTCCATCAGGTCGTCAGCGAAAACGAAGTCACCAGCTTCGAAACATTCGATTTCCGGAAGAACGCCGGCGTCCTGAATCATATGTCCCATGCGGGTGATCATCGGGTCGAGATTGATCGCAACGCCGCCCCAAAGCTGCATCGTGCAAATGTCGAGTGTGCACATGTCAGGTTTGAGATCGAGGATATGTTCAAGCCGCTTTTCCGCGGTGAACATTAGAGTTCCCTTTTCGGCAGGCGCCGGCATTTTCGGGTCCTCATCGCTCTGCATCCAGGTGCAACCCGGGCCGGTCGTGATATTGAAAATCACTTCGTTGTTTTTCTCACGGATGAGCGAGGCGACCTCCCGGTAGTGTTCAAGCTCTGTCGAGATGCCGCCGGTTTCCGGGTTGCGAACATGAATATGCAGGATCGATGCGCCTGCTTCAGCGGCGGCGAGGCCGGCCTCGGCGATCTCAAGTGGCTTTACCGGAAAATTCGGGTGGTCCGGCAGCGGCGATGAGCCTGTCAGTGCGCAGGTGATAATGACTTTTCCGCTCATGGGTCTTCCCTTCGATTTGGCCTTCATGTTGGCGATGACTTCGCCCTTAGTCGCAATATGAATCTCAATTCACACGGTCAAAGAGTACTATTATCGGTAATACGATAAATTATGCAGCAGAATCGCTCCGAATTAGCCCGTTTCCTGAGAAGCGCCCGAAACCGCCTCAATCCGGCGGATTTCGGCATCACCGCAACCGGCCGACGGCGCACGCCCGGGTTGCGGCGCGAGGAGGTGGCTACACTCGCAGGCATCAGTCTCACTTGGTACACATGGTTCGAACAGGGACGTGATATTCGACCTTCGGCTGAAGTGCTTGACAATCTGAGCGTTGTTTTGAGGCTGGATGAGAAGGAGCGCGCATTTCTGTTCCATTTGGCGCAGGGCCGCCCGCCGCCGCTAGCGCCCGATGTGCATGAAACACTCAATCCGGGTGTTCGTCTGGCGCTCGATACGGTGGGCGTGCCGGCGATCGTCATCAATGAAAACTGGTCCGTAATCGGATGGAACAATCTCTACGCGCATATTCTGCGTGATTACGGCGCGGTGCCTGCGGATGACCGCAACATGCTGCGCGTCCTGTTACTGTCAGAGCGATATCAGGAAGACGAAGACGAATTTAAGAAGATGGTGAAGCGGCTCACCGCGAAATTGCGCTGGGATTACAGTCGTTCAAAAGATCCAACCTATTTCGACAAGCTGATTTCAGAGATGCGTGCGCAATGTCCGGCCTTCGATCAATACTGGCAAGGAACGGAAATTACCGACAGCTTTGAAGCTTCACATTCAGTCAAATATGAAGGCATCGGCCGGATAGATTTTCACCATACGTCATACGCCATCGAAGGAGTTCTCGGTCAACGGATGGTGCTGTTTTCGCCGGAAAATGATGTCAGCAGAACACGCCTGGAACAGGTCAAGGATGAGCTGAAGAAAGAGTTCGGCCATGTTTAAGAATTCAAGCGTTTTACGCCATAATTTCGCTATACGCACTGCGAGCGCAAAGCGCCCGGCAAGCGCTGTAAATCAACATGTTAGCGCAGATAACAGTTTTCGCTTTTCATTGCTTATGGAAGCGCGCGCCGGAAAGTATTTCCGGATTTCTTAGCCTATAGCACGGATCAAACTGACGGTAGTCAAAACTCAAGGGAGCAGTAATCGATGACGTCGAAGAATCTTGAAGAAGCCATGAAAAAGGCAGGCGGGCCGGTCACCATGCTGCGCAACTCGCAAGCCGGTCCAAATGTGTATCCCGGCGTTCCACCGGAATACACGAACTGGCGCGATGAACAGCGCGGGTGGCAGGAGACATGCGTTCTTTTCAACCAGTCCTATCACATGGCGGACCTCGCCGTTGAAGGCCCGGGCGCTTTCGACTTCCTGAATTATCTCGGCATCAACAGTTTCAAAAACTTCACCGTCAACAAGGCGAAGCAGTTTGTTCCTGTAACGCCTGACGGTTATGTGGTTGGCGATGTCATCCTGTTCTATCTCGCTGAAAATAAGTTCAACCTTGTTGGCCGCATTCCGACATTGAACTGGATCATGTTCCACGCTGAAACAGGCAAGTGGGACGTGAAGGTTGATCTCGATGAACGCACTGCGATGCGCAAGGATCAGTCTCGCCGCAAGGCTTATCGTTTTCAGGTGCAGGGCCCGAACGCCATGGCGACCATGGAAAAGGCGCTTGGCAAAAAGCCGCCCGAGCTGAAATTCTTCAACATGACGACGCTGAAGATTGCCGGCAAGGATGTTGGTGCGCTGCGTCACGGCATGGCTGGCCAGCCCGGCTTTGAACTTTATGGCCCCTGGGATGACGGCGAAGCCGTGCGTCAGGCGCTGATCGAGG
Source organism: Alphaproteobacteria bacterium (assembly GCA_030426465.1). GTDB lineage: Bacteria > Pseudomonadota > Alphaproteobacteria > Caulobacterales > Parvularculaceae > Hyphococcus. Next base: position 65,738 of record JAUHYK010000002.1, on the reverse strand, counting down.
CTGGTGAAGAGTTCGGCCTCAAACTCGTTGGCGGGCGCGCTTACTCGTCAAACACGCTTGAATCCGGCTGGGTGCCGTCGCCGTTGCCTGCGGTCTATTCCGGCGACAGCCTGAAAGACTATCGCGCATGGTTGCCTGGTACGAGCTATGAGGCCAACGCCTCTATCGGCGGCAGCTTTGTTTCCGACAAAATCGAAGATTATTACTTCACGCCTTGGGATCTCTCTTACGGCGGCTTTGTCAAATATGACCACGACTTCATTGGCCGCGAAGCGCTTGAGAAGAAACAAAACGACGATCACCGCATCAAAGTCACGCTGGCGCTTGACAGTGACGAGGTGCTTCAGTGCATCGGTTCGCAATTGCAAAAAGGCGAACGGGCGAAGTTCATGGAGTTCCCATCTGCGGTTTACTCCATGCATCCATTCGATCGGGTCATGGTTGGCGACGATGTGGCAGGCGTGTCGACCTGGGTTGGCTATTCCTCGAATGAGCGCAAAATGTTGACGCTTGCGATTCTCGATCCGAAATATGCGAAGCCGGGAACGGAAGTCCGCTTTGTCTGGGGCGAGGAAAATGGCGGGACGAAAAAACCGACCGTGGAGCCGCATTCGCAAACCTCCATCAAGGCGATTGTCAGCCCGGTTCCTTACTCGGAAGTGGCGCGCACCAGCTATGCCGATGTCGACGGTTGGCGCGGCAAGCTCTAGGCGGTTGCTATATCTTCAATAAAGAAAACGCCGGCCTTTGCGCCGGCGTTTTTATTTTTTGGTTTGGTTTCGTCGGCGCCTAATAATCACATTGCTTGCCGCGTAGCTATGACACAGGTTAGGATCACGGTTTCTTCAGGCGCTTTGCGCACAGACTGACTGGACGCAGGATGGCCGCGCCTGAACACTCAACACACTCTGTTTCCAAGGTTCTGAATGACGCTCCGATGGGAGCGATGCAGGTCTTTATCATCGCGCTTCTCGTGATGCTCAATGCGTTGGATGGATTTGACGTCCTCGCCATCACTTTCGCCGCCCCGGGAATTTCTGAAGACTGGGCCATCAGCCGCTCTGCATTAGGCGTTGTGATTGCCGCTAATGTCATCGGCGCTGGAGCTTCGGTCTTCCTTGCGCCGATGGCGGACCGTATCGGCCGGCGCCCCACGATCCTTGTCAGCCTCATCATCATGACTATCGGGATGTTGCTCACAGCTTTTGTCAGTTCTATTTCGGCTTTGATGGCGTGCCGGCTTTTGACCGGTCTCGGCGTCGGGTTGATGATCCCGTCTCTCACCGCGGTGGCGGCGGAGTTTTCTAACAACCGGCGCCGTGACCTGGCAGTTAGCGCAATGACCATTGGCTTTCCCCTGGGTGGGCTTATCGGTGGTTTTATCGCCGCCGATATCGTGGAGGCCGCCGGCTGGCGCGCCATATTCAGCGTCGGCGGGCTTGCGACCGCTGCTTTCATACCGCTTGTGTGGTTCGGCTTGCCGGAATCGCCGGAATATCTAGCCGCGAGAGGCGGGCCGGATGCGCTCAAGAAAATCAACGCCATTCTGAAACGGCTTGGTCATTCTCTTGTCGATGAGGCGCGCGCGGTAGAGATCAAAAGGGAAAGCGCCGACCCTCGGGAGTTGTTGGGGCCGGGTTTGCGGATGCTGACAGTACTGCTGATCAGCGCTTACTTCCTGCACATTATGGCGTTTTATTTTTTCAGCGGATGGACGCCAAAGATCTTGACGGATGCCGGCTACACCCAGTCGGCTGCGATCGCGACGTCGGCTATCACCAGCATGGGCGGCGTCACAGGCGGGATTTTTGTGGGACTGGCTTCAGCTTATTTCGGCCTCAAAAGGCTGGCGGTCGCCTCAATGGTCGGCACATCCGTCCTGATGGCGGTTTTCGCGATGAATACGGGCGATTTGTTCATCTTGCGCCTTGTCGCTTTCGTGCTCGGCATTTTCACGATGGGCGGTATTGTCGGGCTATACGCGTTTCTTGCGCGCGCCTTTCCGGCGCGTTTGCGGGTTACGGGCTGTGCGCTGGCGGTCGCTATCGGACGTGGGGGCGGCGTTGTTGGCCCCGTGCTTGGCGGCGTGCTCCTCGACGCAGGAATGAACGCCAGCGCTGTTTTAACGGCGATTGGCGCCACGGCGACCGTAGGCGCGTTGTTTCTGTTGCGCGTACGATTGAAAGATGAAGCTTAGCGTCTTCTGCGCTTATGAGTTTGCAGTTAACTCTGCAACATCAATCATGATGTCCGCAGTCTCAGGCAGTCTGACTAGGCAATGGCGCGTCAGGCGCTCATAATGCTGGATGAACCGAACTATTGCTTCTTCAGTCATGACGTTGGTGGCGTCAGGCCGCGCGGTGCGCAGTTTTCGTTCCTGCCGCAGCCGGTTTTGGAACACGCTTTCCATGCTGTCGACGCGCATAAAGATGAGGCGGTCCAGGGTGGAAAAGAGATCATTGTAATCTGACGCTAGGCGATTATTCACATAGCGCCGCCAGACCCTGTCATGATCTTCATCCCGCTCCAAGGCGTTAACCGATTGAATAAGCGCAGCCTCGTCCTGTGCGGGCGCGCCTATACACCAGCCTTCCAGCAAAATGACATCGACTGGTCCCGGGGTTTCGCGGTCTTGTGCTAAGCGGTCATCGCTTGCCTTGTCGAAGATGGGCGTCGAGACTGTTTTTCCCGAAAGTAAGTCAGCTATGGCCGATGATAACATCGCAACATCATGCGTACCGGGCACGCCCCGCGTTGCAAGCAACGGATGAATCTCTTCTGCAAGTTTTAAACGTGTATGCTTTGGAAGATAAAAATCGTCCAGCGACAAGTTAGCGGCTTTGAGATCAAGATTTGGCAACAGGGTTTCAGCGAGGAAGACGCAAAGCGTGGACTTTCCACTGCCTTGCGCTCCATTAACACCGACGACAAGAGGCCCCAGTTTTTCCGTGCGCCACTGTGCAATCTGTTTCGCGAGCGGCCGCCAGTGCCGCTCCACAATATCGGTGTATGACGCTGGAAGGCCTTCCCGTGCGATGAGCGCCTCAACTGACCCGTCAACGCCAGGCATTATCAGGCTATATGATCGGGAAGCGGTGAGCCGGATGCGAACGCATCCACATTCGCCGCCGCCCGGAGCCCCATGGCTTCACGTGTTTCCTCTGTGGCGCTGCCGAGATGGGGCAGAAGTACGACATTCTCAAGCCCAAGCAGTGATGCAGGCACAATTGGTTCCTCGGGATATACATCAAGCCCCGCCGCGCTGAGCGCGCCTGATTTCAGCGCCACCGCCAGCGCTTCGTGATCGATGACGCCGCCGCGCGCCGTGTTGACGAGTATGGCGCCCGATTTCATGGCGGCGATTTCTCTCGAACCGATCATGTTGCTTGTCTCTGCACCGCCCGGGACATGTAGCGATACCATATCGCTTTTATGCAAAAGCTCTTCGAGGCTGGCCATGCGTTTCGCGCCGAGCTTTTTTTCAATGTCCTGCGCTGCAGCGCTGCGAGAGTAATAAAGGATATTCATACCAAAGCCGTGATGGGCGCGATGTGCTGTCGCTTGGGCGATGCGGCCAAAACCGACAAGACCGAGCGTCTTACCTGAAAGACTGCGCCCCATAAGATGAGTAGGTCGCCAGCCGGACCACCGTCCGTCGCGCAACTCGCGCTCGCCTTCGCCAGTGCGACGGGCCGCAGTCAGGATCAACGCCATAGCGAGGTCGGCTGTAGCGTCCGTCAAAACACCCGGCGTATTCGTTACAGCGATATTGGTCGTTTTGCACGCTGCGATATCGATATGATCAAAGCCCACCCCGAAATTGGCGAGCAGGCGCGTGCGGCGGGGCGCCGACCCAATAACGCCGGCGTCGATTTTGTCTGAAACCGTTGGGCAAATGATGTCATAAGCGTCGAAGGCTTGCGCTAATTGGGCCGGAGACAGCGGTGCGTCTTCAGCATTGAGCGTCACATCGTAGCGTTCAGCGAGATGTTTTTCCGCCGCTTCAGGCCAGCGACGCGTGACAAGAACGCGCAACCGCTCCGCTGTCATGATTTTCTCTCCGTCAGTCTTCAGCCCGAGCCGATAAGATATCCTCACGTACGGTGCGTGAGGCGAGATAGTAATGAACACCGGACCAGATATTGAAAAGAGCAATCGTCACCAGCGCATAACGAAGCGCGTTTGACTGGAATATGGGGAGGAATAAATCCGTAATCACGCCGGCGATCAGGGGACCAATCCCCAAACCTATCATCGTCTGTACGAAAAGAAGCAGCGAGGCGGCGAGTGCGCGATTGCTGGCCGGCACCAGCGCCTGGGCCATGGCGAACGAAGGGCCGAAGAAGACAGATGCAAAAAATGCGTTGATGGCGAAACCCGCCATGACGATATTCGTATCGGGATGGAGATAGCAGATTAACTGGAACGGCACGCCAAGAATAACCGACGCGCCCGGAACCAGCATATAGAAACGCTCATCATTGTATCTTTGAGAAAGCTGATCAGATAAAAAGCCGCCAAAGAATGTGCCAAACGCGCCGACGAGAGCGATGGAAGCGAACCATGTGCCGACCTGGCTTGTGGTCATGGCGTGAGTTTGCACCAGAAATACGGCATTGAAGTTGCCGGCGCCGTACCAGACAAGAGCATGCATGGCGGCGGCGAGAGCCATATGCAGAAAAGCGGGCCGCTTGGCTACAAGTTGGAGTGCAGAGAAAGGGTTGTAAGTTTTTCCCGATGATGGCGCTGCGCGCTTGGGCTCTTTTACCGTAAAGGCGACAAGCAACGCTACGATAAGACCTGGAAGACCCGCGACAATGAAGGTTGTGCGCCAGCCCCACCAGTCATTGCCATGTCCACCGAGATAAAGGCCGATCATTCCCCCTATGGGAACGCCAAGCGCATAAATAGAAAGCGCGGTGCCGCGTTTTTTCAAGGAGAAATAATCAGAAATGAGTGAGTGCGAAGGGGGGGATCCGCCAGCCTCGCCAATTGCGGTGCCAATGCGCGCCGCCAGAAGCATCGGAAAGCTGCGCGCCAGTCCGCAAAAAGCCGTCATGATGCTCCAGAACGCGATGGAGCCGCTCAAGATCCATTTGCGACTGGTGCGGTCGGCGAGGCTGGCGATGGGAATGCCGCAAGTTGCATAAAAGAGTGCGAAAGCGATCCCGCCAAGAAGGCCCAGTTGCGTGTAGCTTAAGGAAAACTCTTCCTGGATAGCCGGCAAGAGGATGTTCAGGATCGACCGGTCAAGCGCATTCACCACATATCCGAGAAAGAGAATGAACAACACATAATTGCGGTAGGTCGGCTTGTAGGGTTCGACGGTCACAGCATCCGCCATGAGTTCCTCCTTGGGCAAGGCTGGCTTCATTCTACGTTGAATTTTTTAAGGTGTTGGTTTGACGACCATTTTTCGCTCCAGCCACGCAAATCCTTTCGCAAAGAGCGATTGATTGCAAGACCCTTCAGATTCTAATCTTTATGGGTAAGCGCAAATAACAAGTCAGGGTGCGAAACGGAAATATGGCTCAAAGCAATCAGATAAGCTGGCGCGATTTTGAACGCAGCACCGGTTACCAGCACATTGAAGTCCTGCCGCAAAACGGCGCCGTTGCAGCCGAGGTAAGAGGCGCCGATCTCACACAGCCGATTCCTGAGGAAGTCTGGCGTGAGATTGAAAGAGCGTTCGCGGAGAACCTCATCATTTACTTCCGGGACCAGAAAGGCTTTTCGCGCGAAGATCATCTTGCATTTGCACAACGCTTTGGTCCGTTGCAAAAGATCCCGCATATTTTCAGCGTAGATGATTATCCGGATGTGCAAATTGTGGAGCGCCTTGCCGATGACAAACGGATGGTTGTGGGTGAAGGTTTTCACAATGACTCCACATTCATGGCGACGCCGCCAACGACGGTAACGATGCATGCGATTGACGTGCCCGACTTCGGCGGCGACACCGCTTTCGCCAATCTCTATCTTGCCTATGAAACGCTTTCTCCGGCGATGCAGGAATTTTGCGAAACGCTTATTGGCGTCAACAGCGCGACCGCTCTGTTCGGAAGCGGCGCGGGCCAGAAAAATGTCATGATGAAGGATATGAAGACAGAGGAGGGCGATAATGAGGTGGAACATCCCATTGTCTGCGTGCATCCGCGGACCGGCCTCAAACACCTTTTCTTCAATCTTGTGTACACCCGCCGGTTAAAAGGTTTTTCGGACAAGGAAAGCCGGCTGATTTTGGACTTTCTGCATCAACATGTGACGTCAATGGCGTTTACTGGCCGCGTTCGCTGGGAAAATGGCACTGTGCTGATCTGGGATAATTGGGCGGCGCATCACAGCGCTATCGCCGACTATCCTGGGAAATACAGATATATGGAACGCGTGACGACGGGTGGCGTGAAACCTACCGGCGGGCGCTAGGAAGTGAGGATGAAAATGGACGTCAACGTAGAGAAGGCTCATCCGCTATTCGCCGCCATTGTGACGGGCATCGACCTTTCAGCCCCGCCGACGGAAGAGACGGTGACATGTGTTGAAGACTTGATGGCGGAATATGGCGTCGTCTGTCTTCGCGGCTCCGGCGCCACTGATGACCAGCATATTGCGTTCAGTCGCGCTTTCGGTCCGCTGGAGTTGCCGCCTGATCTTAAAATCAAGAGCGGATTTAAACCGCGCCTTGCTTATGGTCTTTACGACGCCTCTAATCTGGACGCTGAAGGAAATATCGTCGTCAAAGATACGACACGACACAAATATTCCAAAGGCAATGAGCTCTTTCATACTGACAGCTCTTTCAACTCATTACCGACAAAATGGTCGTTGTTGCTTGCGCATGTCGTACCGCCGGAAGGGGGGGATACGCAGTTTATCGATGCGCGTGCGGTTTATGACGCGTTGCCTGATGAGACGAAACAGAAACTGGATGGTCTTGTTGCTGAGCATAACCTTTGGCATTCGCGCGCCCGCGGCGGTTTCTCGACCGTCACGGAGGAGATGAAGAAAGCCATGCCTGCCGCGCAACATCCGATTGTGCGTAAATCGGCCAATGGCCGTAAAACTCTTGTCATCGGCGCTCATGCGGCAAGCATTGTCGATATGGACGCGGAAGAGGGACTCGCGTTGATCGACGAACTCAATGCTTTCGCCGCCCAGCCACAATTTATCTATGCCCATAAATGGGAGGATGGCGATCTTGTGATCTGGGACAATCGCTGCACATTGCACCGGGCGACAGCTTTTGAAGATCAGAAATACAAACGCGATATGCGGCGCACGACGATAAACGAATATGGCCCGGAAATCGCCTCCACATCACTGGCTTCATGATGGCGGCGACCTCCAGCATTTGCGCTGTATGAGTCAATTCCTACAGCGCACAATCCGTGATTAAATTTTATGGAAAAGGCGAATCAAATTTTTCGCCAACTGTCTTTTGTCGGCTACGCGCGTTTCATTACATATCAGCAAGACGAGGCCGCATCACACACGGGCCGACAATTGCAATTGTCCGCTTAAATCGATTTTAAGTGCGCACTGAATATACCGGAAATTGATACGGCATCTGAATAAAATGCCGTATAAAGTTTACGGGGCGCGCGCATGAGACATCATTTTAAATCCGGCTTGACGCTCAGCGCCGCCATCCTGGCTGTGTTATCTCCGAGTGCGCAAGCGCAGGCGCCGGTATCGGACCCGCAAGGCTCGGGACCGATTGTCGCCGCACTCGACTGGTTGCAGGGAAGTCTTCTCGGCAATGTAGCGACAACAGCGGCGGTGATTGCTGTCGCTGCTGTTGGTTTCATGATGCTCACAGGGCGTCTTAACTGGCGTTATGGCATTACTGTCGTCGTCGGGTGTTTCATCCTGTTCGGCGCCACGTCGATTGTCGCCGGTATCCGTGCGGCGGCGGGAGGGTGAGCCATGGAAACGCTCCAGACGGCGCCGGTTTTTCGTGCGCTGACCCAGCCACAAATGTTCGCAGGCGTCACCTACAGTTTCTTTGTGATTAACCTCGTCGCGACGACGGAAATTTTTCTGATCACCCGGTCGGGCTGGTCGCTTCTCGCAGCGCTCGCGATCCACGGCGTCGGATATCTCGCTTGCCTTTACGACCCGCGGATTTTCGATTTGTGGATCACGAAAGTGAGCCGCTGTCCTCGTGTGCGCAACCACGCCTTCTGGCGTTGCAACAGTTACGCGCCTTGAGGCCCGTGGATGGGAAAACGCGTGCAACATAACGCCGCCACGCGCCTTGCGCGCAGGGAGGAGAAGGCGGGGGCGCGATTGCCCTATCGCCGTCATCTGGATGGCGCATCCTTGTTGTTGCGTGATGGCGGGTTAATGCAGACATTGCATGTGACGGGGCTTGCTTTTGAGACGGCGGACACGGAAGAACTGAACCATCGCCAGGCCGTGCGTGATGTGATGCTTCGCACCATCAACAATCATCAATTCACCCTGCATCATCATATTGTTCGCCGCCGCGTCTCGCCGTCGCTGGAAAGCGCCTTTCCCGACCCTGTGAGCGGCGGCATTGATCGCTTGTGGCAGGGGCGTCTCGGTGAACGCAGACTATTTGTCAACGAGTTATTCCTGACGCTGGTTTACAGACCGAAAGCGGGCAAGCGCGGGCTGTTGACGCGTCTTTCCGCCGGGCGAGCAACAGCTGATGCGCAAGAGGCGCAGGCGCTGAAAGCCCTTAACGGCGCGCGCGAGAGCCTCATGGCTTCGCTCGGGCCTTACGGTGCACGTTTATTGCAATGCCACGAAGAAGAAGGGCGCCTTTATTCGGAGCCGCTTGCTTTTCTGTCGCTTCTTTATAATGGCGACTTGCAGCCTGTGCTGGCGCCATCGGACGATTGCGGAAATTATATTCCCTATAAGCGCACATCTTTCGGCGCTGATGCGCTGGAACAGCGAGGCGCAGGACAGGAAACCTCGTCGCTCGCCGCTATTCTTTCTGTCAAGGATTATCCGTCGGTCACAACGCCCGGCGTGATCGACAATCTCCTGCGCCTGCCTTTTGAACTTGTTGTCTCCGAAAGTTTTCATTTTGCGGATCGTCAGGCGGCGCAGGAGAGGATTGATCTTGCCTTGCGGCGCCTTCGCGCCGCCGACGATGACACGGTGACGCTGAAACGAGGTCTTAAGGCCGCCAAGGACGATGCTGCGTCGGGTGCGACCGGTTTCGGTGAACATCATATGACGGTGATGGTTCGCGCTGAAGACATGGAAGCGCTCGATAACGCCGCCGCTCAAACGCAGGCTGCGCTAGCAGATATTGGCGCGATTGCTGTGCGTGAAGATTTAAATCTTGAACCGGCTTTCTGGGCGCAGTTTCCGGGCAATGAAGACTATATCGCACGGCGCGCCATGATTTCGACAGCGAATTTCGCCGGGCTCTGCTCCATGCACGGTTTTCCCATTGGCGCCGTCGAGGACAATTTCTGGGGCGCACCGGTGACGATTTTTGAAACAACCGCCTCAACGCCTTATTATTTCGATTTTCACGAAGGTGATCTTGGCAATTTCCTGATGATCGGACCGTCCGGCTCGGGGAAGACAGTCTTTCTCAACTTTCTGCTGGCGCAAACGCGCAAACTCGATTCGCGCATAATCTTCTTTGACAAGGATCGCGGCGCCGAGATTTTCCTGCGCGCGATTGGCGGTCATTATGACATTCTGCGAGAAGGCGAACCATCAGGCCTTAATCCGCTTGCTATTGCAGACACGCCAGCGAACCGTGCGTTTTTGCGCGCATTTGTCGGCCGCCTCGTCACGGCGCCGGGACTGGAACTGACTCCCGAGGAACGCAGTTTGATTGCCGACGCTGTCGACAGCAATTTTGAACAGGACCCTTCGTTCCGGCGTCTGCGCTATTTCGTGGAACTGTTAAGCGGTGCGAGTCGTAGTGTTTCGGGAGGGCTCGCCGCCCGGATGGCGAGATGGCACAGCGGCGGTGAATATGCCTGGCTGTTTGATAATCCCGCCGACCTGTTGCGTGTCGATGCGCCTGTCGTCGGTTTTGATATGACCGATATTCTTGATGCGCCGGACCTGCGCGGACCGGCGATGATGTATCTCTTTCATCGCATAGGACAGCGCCTCGACGGGACCAGAACAGCCATCGTCATCGATGAAGGCTGGAAAGCGCTGGACGATGAGGTCTTCACACGCCGCCTCAAGGACTGGTTGAAGACAATCCGGAAACGCAATGGTGTGGTCGGCTTCGTGACGCAGTCCGCGCGCGATGCGTTGGATAGCCAGATTTCGGCGACCATCACCGAACAGACAGCGGCGCAATTTTTCCTTCCTAATTCCCGGGCGCAGGAGCGGGAATATTGCAGCGGGTTCGGTCTGACCGCCCATGAGTTCGACATTGTCAAATCCCTGCCGGAGCAGTCGCGCTGTGTTCTGATCAAAAAAGGAGGACATTCCGTTGTGGCGCGGCTTGATCTCTCTGACTTGCCCGGTGTGCTCAAAATCCTCTCGGGCAGGGAGGCAAGCGTGCGTCTTGTCGATCGCTTGCGCCGGGAGCATGGAGATGACCCAGCCGCCTGGCTGCCGCGTTTTCTCGGACGCGATGCACAAGTGTTTGGCCTTAAACCACAGACCTATCGGGAGGCGGCGGAATGACGGGTGACATCTGCACAGCGCCCTCGGAAGGCATGATTGCGCCATTATTGACCCAGGTGGATTGCCAGATCGCGTCTTATGTGGAGACGACCTACGCAACCCTCTTTGGGCCGTTCGGTTTTCTGGAGCCCGTGCTTACCGGCGCGCTCACTTTATATATAGGCTTTTACGGCTTTCAGCTGATCATGGGGCGCGGTGGATTAAGTCTTTCCGGCCTGGCGCCGAAAATTCTTTTGATCGGGCTGGTGCTCGCTTTTGCAACGCGCTGGGGCGCCTATCAGGCGCTTTTCCTCAATCTCTTTTACGGGGGCGCGGATGAAATCGCTGCAATGATGCTGGGCGGCGGACATGAAAGCGTCTTCATGCGTCTCGATGCAGTGCTGACAGAGCTGATCCGCCTCGCCAATGAGTGGAACGCGACATCGATCAATCAGCCCGATGCATTGGGCGCCATCGCGACGGCGCCCCAGGCAATGCCCGAGTCGGCGCTGCCGAAGTCTGCGGGCGCGGTTAATCTCCTCTGGTTCAGCGCCATTACGCTCGCGCTTTCAACCGCAGGTGTTTTGATCATCGCAAAGATTCTTCTCGGGGTTTTGCTGGCGGTGGGGCCGCTCCTGATCTTGACTGCGCTCTTCCCGGGAACCCGTGGCCTGTTCGAGGGCTGGCTAAAAACTCTTGCCCTATATGCGCTGGTGGCGGCTTTCGCGACAGCGCTGGCGGGTGGGCTGATGCAACTCGCCGAGCCGATGGTGATTGAGATTGCAGACATGCGCGCGTCGGGGCTTGCAGACCCGCAGCCCGTGTTCGTACTCGCGGTGACGGCGTTTATTTTTGCACTGCTCATGGCGCAGGTTCTGCGGATGTGCGGCCGTCTAACCTCCGGTTGGCGCCTTCCCACAGGTCAGATGCAACAAGCCTCTGCGCAAGGTAAATCAGAACAGGCGCCACTGACGGTAAGGCCGTCCAATGATAACGCCCGTGTCGCCGACATGGTTGTTGCAGTGGAGCGGAGCGGCAGTGCGTCGCGGACACGCAGTGTTATCGAAGCGGCGCCTGTAGAAGCATCCAAGGCGTCCACCCTTTCGGGGCGGCGCACGCGTCAGCGTTATCGCGGGTTTGGCGGCGCCCAGATGAAGGGGCGGTTCGCATGAGACGGTTTTCCATCATGCTGGTGACATGTTGGTGCGCGCTGGCAATGGCCGCGCAGGCGGATTCGCGCATAAAGACGCGGAGCTATGCGGAGAATACTGTTTATGCGCTGACCGGCCATCTGGGATTTCAGACAGTTATTGAGTTTAATGACGATGAAACCATCGAAAATGTGGCGATTGGCGATTCGGTCGCCTGGCAGGTGACGCCTAACCGTCGCGGCGATGTTATTATCCTCAAACCCATCGCGGAAGCGCCACCCACCAACATGACGGTGGTGACAAATTTGCGTCACTATATTTTCGAGTTGCGCGTCAAACAGGCCTCTGAAGCGAAACCGGGAGAGATGGTATTCGTCTTGCGGTTCGCCTATACGGGGGAGCAGAAAGCGCAGGAAGCGTTGCAGGCACAAGAGGCGAGTTTTGCCGTTACGCCGCCATCGCCGGAAGAGCGCGCCGTCAATCGCAACTATACCTATGAAGGCGACCGGGAAATTTTGCCTGCGCTCGTGTTTGACGATGGTCGCGCCACCTATTTCCGTTGGGCCGAAGGCATGCCGGCGCCTGCAATCTTTCTCGTAGATGAGGACGATAAGGAAAGCGTCATCAATCACGGTTTCGAAGATGGTTTTATCGTCGTCGACCGTGTGGCGCGCGTCTTTTCCCTGAAGCATGGCGGTTATGAAACGCTCATTCACAATGACGGCTACACGCCGATTGATCCGGGGCCGCGGGCGCCGCAGGCGCGCGAGAAAAAACGCGGTTTCTTCGGCCGGGTGTTTGGCGGAGACGGTGATGACGCCAATGCTGAGAACGGGGAGGCGGGCTGATGTGGGCCAGGGGCGGGCGCGACCCGCGATCCGACATGCCTAAGAGCGCATTGGACGCCGCGAACGCCTATGCCATGCCGCGTGTTGCGGAAAGCAGTGGCGATCGGCTGACCGGCTTTCTCGGAGCCACCGTTCTTTTGATGCTGGGGCTGTTTGTCTTCAATCAGTTGAGCAAGGGCCGCGAAACCGCGTCCCTTGATGCTATGATGGCGGAAACGCGTGCGCAGCTGGATGTCGCGCAATCGCAGGCGGAGCAGGCGCGGCGTGAGGCCATGCAGGCGCAAGCGCAGGCGAGACGCGCGGAACAGCGCGCCGCCGTCAGTGCGAGAGCGCCGGTCCGTCAAGCAGTTGCAAGGAACAATGACGGGGAGCCCGGTCAAGCCAATCTGCGCTCGCCTGCGCTGGTGGTCGACAATAGCCGGGCCGGAACTGTTGGAGGCGGCGAGGCGGGCGACCCGGCGGCGGCCGTCGCCAATGCAGTGAACGGTCTTACCGCGTCTGACGTTTTCGCTCAGCGCGTTGGCGCCGCAGGACCGGAAACCGTCCGCGCAACAATGATCGAAGACATGTCGCGCGTCGTGCCGCAGGGTACAATTGTTTCAGGTGTTCTTGAAACTGCGATCAATTCAGACTTACCGGGTTTCGCCCGTGCTATCGTTTCAGAAAACATTCGCAGTCTCGATAACCGGTCTGTTCTGATTCCACGCGGAAGCCGGTTGATCGGTCAATACCGGTCGGGGCTTGCGGTGGGCGAATCGCGCGCCTTTGTCATCTGGACGCGGCTTTTGACGCCTGACGGCGTTTCAATCGAACTGGCGTCGCCAGCGACCGATACGCTTGGCCGCGCCGGCTTGGACGGAAAGGTCAACCGCCATTTCTTCCAGCGATTTGGCTCGGCGATTTTGTTGTCAGTGATCGATGTTGGCGCGAGCGCGCTTATCTATGACAACAATTCGAGCATTGTCATCGGTTCAACGTCCGAAGCACAAGCGGTCGCCGCGCAGGCGTTATCGCAGCAGATCAATATCCCGCCCACTATCACCGTCAAGCAGGGAACGGAGATCCGTATCTTTCTCGCCCGTGATCTGTATTTCCCAACTTTCGATGAAGCGGGAGGGTTGCGGCCATGAGTAATGTGGAGCCTATTCCCGCGCCGGCTGAGCGCGATGTTTATCTCAAGTCCTTTCTGAAGCCGTTTGAGCGCTGGCTTGATGACCCGAATGTCACCGAGATCATGGTCAACCGCCCTGGGGAAGTGTGGATTGAACGTCAGGATGCAAATGGTTTCGAACGTTTTGAAGATCCGGGCGTCAATGAGGTATTGTTGCAGCGCCTTGCCGTACAGATCGCCCGCGTCAGCCATCAGGCGATCAATCGTGAACAGCCCTTGCTTGCCGCCTCGCTGCCTTCTGGCGAGCGCATCCAGATTGCGGGACCGCCCGCCGCTGGCGAATATTGGGCGCTCGCAATTCGCCGCCACGTCACCAGTGATCTGACGCTTTCCGATTTCGGCGGCGCAAAGAACTTCGCACAAGTCGCCATAGGGCGTGCACAAGGCATCACAGAAACGGACCGGCGTTTGAAAAGCCTTCTTGATGAGGGACGGATTGAAGAGTTTTTGCGCAGTGCGGTGCGGGCGCGAAAGACGATGCTTGTTTCTGGCGGCACCTCCACGGGCAAGACCAGTCTGATGAATGCGCTCTTGCGTGAAATTGACCATCAGGAACGGATAATCACGGTTGAAGACGCCGCAGAATTACGGCTTGGCCAGCCAAACCGCCTAAGTCTTTCCGCGGTGAAGGGTGAAATGGGCGAAGCGCGAATCAATATGACTGATCTTCTGGAAGCTGCGCTGAGAATGCGGCCGGACCGCATCATTCTGGGAGAAATCAGAGGCGTAGAAGCGGCGGCCTGGTTGCGCGCGATCAACACAGGCCATCCCGGTTCGATTACAACGGTGCATGCAGACAGCCCTGAGGGCGCCCTTGAGCAATTGTCATTGATGACGATGCAGGCAGGGCTGCCATTGAGCCGCGATGAAACTATTCGCTACATTAATTCAATTGTGGATACAATTATCCATGTCTCCCGTATCGACGGCGCACGCGTAATTGATCGCATTGTTTTCAATCCAGATCCGCAAGCATAAACACACAATTTTGTAATGCTGACCACGATGAGAGAATCGTCAGTCAGCATGCGGAATTGTCATACAGATTTAGACAAATTGCATAACGTAAATTGACGCCCTCTTTTCCGCCCGCTGTTTATCTCGACGCCTGATCGGATAATGCGTGCTTGGGCGAAAGGGCATACCATGCGGGGCGTTTTTTCTTGCGTGACGGTTACTGTTGCGAAGGGATCGTTGGCGACGTTCCTGGCGCTGTTCATGTCGGCGTGTTTTGGCGGGGGCGATGGTGATACTAATGCCGAGGCGCCGACGGCGCCGGCAGCGCCGCCTACTGCGGTGGGTGACGTAATGACGAGCGCGCAGGCGTCGCGCTTTCTCTCGCAGGCGACGTTCGGTCCCGGTGAAGATGACATTGACGAGCTTGTCTCCATGGGCGTTTCCGCTTGGTTTCAGGCGGAATTTGCAAAGCCACAGGAATCGATTCTGGAGGACGTTCTAATCAGCGAGCGGTCGGGTGACGAGACCGGGCCCGGGGCCTTGTCAGAAGCCTTCTGGTCGCGGGCCATTTTGAGCGACGATCAGCTTCGTCAGCGCATGGGCTTTGCCTTGTCGCAGATTTTCGTCGCGTCCTTCAGCGACTCCGGGCTCGCGGAACGGCCGGTCGCCATGGCGAATTACATGGACATCATGTCAGCCGGCGGACTCGGTAATTATCGCCAGACGCTGGAAAATGTGACTTACAGCCCGGCCATGGCGATCTTCCTCACCTATCTGCAAAATCAGAAAGCGGATGAAGAGCGCGAAGTGGTTCCTGATGAAAATTACGCTCGCGAGGTGATGCAGTTATTCACCATCGGTCTTCTGGAGCTTCAGCCGAATGGTGACTTGCGCCTCGAGGGCGGCGGCGACCCGATTGAGACCTATGACAATGTGGACGTAACCGAGCTTGCGAAAGTTTTTACAGGGCTATCCTGGGCGGAGTCGGACAATTTCTTTAGCCGGGGTGAAACGGTTGGCGCTGAATATTTGCCCCTGGTGATGTTCGACGAACAGCATTCTCCCGAGCCGAAAAGTTTTCTCGGAACAAACATCCCTGCAAATACGCCGGGCGAGCAGAGCATCGCATTGGCGTTAGATGCGCTTTATAATCATGCAAACACGCCATCTTTTATTTCACGGCAACTGATTCAGCGCCTCGTCACCAGCAACCCAAGCAGCGCCTATGTGGGCCGTGTCGCGGACGCCTTTCGCAGTGGGTCTTTCGCTCTGCCGGACGGGTCTGTGGCCGGTGACGGCGTCCGGGGCGACATGCGCGCTGTGGCGGCCGCGATCCTGCTCGATCCCGAAGCGAGAGATCCGGCGCGCGTCAATGACCCTACATTTGGCAAATTGCGGGAGCCGGTCCTGCGTTTCACCCATTGGGCGCGCGCATTTGGCGTAGAGGACACACGCACAGACGATGCAGAAGTCCTGCGCAACACGGCGCGCCCGTCGACGCTTAATCAGCAAGCCTACCGCTCGCCATCGGTTTTCAATTTCTACCGCCCCGGGTTTGTGGCGCCGGGCACGGTGAGCGCGGATCAGGGGCTGGTGGCGCCGGAGCTTCAGATTACAACAGGGTCGAGCATCACCGGCTACGCCAATTTCATGGAAGGTTTCATCTTCCGCGATAGTGAGAACGCAAACTACGTCGCTGACTACACCGAAGAGCTGGCGCTAGCGAATAATCCGGCGGCGCTGGTCGACCATCTCGATGAGATTCTCACTTATGGATCACTGCGCGGAGAATCGCGCAGCCGCATCATCGCCGCCATCGAAGCTGCCGGCGGTTCGGGCGAGGAACAGCGGCAGCGCCGCGTGGGCCTGGCCGTTTTGATGATGATGAATTCACCCGATTACATCACCCAACGCTAATTCCAAGGGGCGTATCATGCAGTCTTCGAGAAGACAGTTTTTGAAAACTTCAGCTGCGCTGGGGTTAGGCGGCGCGGCGGGGTTCATGAGCGACCTCCATCGCTTCAACGCCTTCGCAGCGGATACTGGCGGCTATCGCGCTCTGGTCTGTGTTTTCCTGTTTGGCGGAATGGACTGCCATGACACCGTTCTGCCTTATGACACAGGCAGTTATAATCAATATGCCGGCATTCGCCGTGAGCTTTTTAACCGCTACGACAATCTTGACGGCGGTTCGACGCGCGAGCGTGATCGCTTGCTGCCATTGACGCTCGCCAATGCGTCGGACTTCGGCGGCCGGCAGTTTGCTTTGCCGCCGGAACTCGGGCCGCTGCATGATCTTGTGGATGGGGGCAATGCTGCAATCATCTCCAATGTTGGGCCGCTGGTGACGCCAGTGACGCGCGATGAGTATCAGGCGCGTTCAGCGCCGCTGCCGCCGCGGCTCTTTTCTCATAACGACCAGCAATCGACCTGGATGGCCTCACAGCCCGAGGGCGCACGCTTCGGCTGGGGCGGCCGGCTCGCTGACATTATGTTAGGGGCGAGCGCCAATCCTGATGCAACCTTCACGGTGATCTCGACCTCCGGCAACACGGTCTTTCTTTCGGGAGAGCTTGCCGGTCAGTTCGAGGTGGGGTCAGGCGGGCCGCAGGACATTCGTGCGATCAGCAATGACTCCTATCTCGGCTCCAATGCGCTGCCCGATCTTTATGAGTCGCATCTGCGCGCGCGCAATGAATCGCTCACCAACTATCTTCAGCAAGATTATGCAAACGCCGTTGGCAGGTCCATCGACGCCAACCGGACATTGAGCGAGTCTTTTGATTCGCCAGCGCCGTTCACAACGGTCTTCCCGGAAACCGGCCTAGCCCAGCAGCTCCAGGTTGTTGCGCGCATCATCGCCTTGAGAGAAGTGCTTGGCGTCAGGCGTCAGGTGTTCTTTGTCGCAACCGGCGGCTTCGACACGCATTCGAACCAGGCCAATAACATTCCCAATCTTCACGCTGGCATCGCAGGCGCCATGCGCGCTTTCTATGACGCTACAGTGGAGATGGGTGTTGCAAATGACGTCTCGTCATTCACGGCATCTGATTTCGGGCGCACGCTGACTGTCAATCGCGACGGCACTGACCATGGCTGGGGTGCGCATCATTTCGTGGTCGGCGGCGGCGTTCAGGGCAACCGCATGTATGGTCAATTTCCTCCCTCTGTGCTCGGGCACAATCAGGATTCCGGGAATGGCCGGTTGATCCCGACGACATCCGTGGACCAGTTCGCGGCGACATTCGGGCGCTGGTTTGGTCTCAATGACACCGAACTCAATGACGTATTGCCGGGATTGAGCGGGTTTAGCGATACCGATCTCGGATTTTTCGGCGGCGGCGTGGTCTGACCTGCGGTCAGCAGGTCTCATGCAAGTAGCCATTTCAAGGGGCGATCCATGGTCATAAAAAAAGCGCTTATGCTGGGGACGGCATGTCTTGGCCTTTCCTTCGGAGCGATGGCGGCGGAAGTTGAAACCGTAACGCCGGTCCCGGGCCTTTTGCGCGACCGACCGCTTGAGGAGCTGGCGCAATGGAGCCGTCCGTCTGCGGCAAGCAGCATTGATGCAAGCGACTATGTGGACAATTACGCCAACGATGCGGGCGACGCTTTTTTCTTTGCACCGGGCGTATGGGTGAATGCGCTTGATCTCAACGAGCCGCGCATCGTTATTCGTGGCTTCGCCGTGGGCAACAGCCAGCATCGTTCCAACGTTGTTGTCTTGCGCGACGGGTCGCCCATCACCGACGTGCATGGCGACTCTAATATGGTGGAGGTTGATCTCCTTTCTGTCGCAAATGTCGATGTGTTTCGCGGCGGCGGCGGCGATCTGATGTATGGCGGCGATAATCTTGGCGGGGTCATCAATTTCACATCGCCAACGGGGCTAACCGCGCCAGGCCGGCGCCTGCGCGTTGACGGCGGGTCCTCCGTCGAGTTGAGCCCCGGCGGCCAGGGACACGCCTCTGTCGCCGCAGCAAATGGAAATCTCGATTATTACATGGGGGTGACGGGCCGCTATGAGACCGGCTATCGCGACCATAGCCAACGTATTGACGGTCATTTCAACGCCAATCTAGGGATGCAATTGGGATCCCAGGCGAAAACGCGGTTCTTCTTTGAGGCGTTGCGCAGCGATGTTGAGTTTCCGGGGATGCTCACGCCGGAAGACGCCGCAGACGACCCGGTTCAGGCGCTTGAGGACGTGACGCTTGGACCGCTTTTCCCCGGTGGTCCAATCGTCTATCTCGCCGATGGAGCGGATGTTGATGAGCATGGCCGGACTGTGCTTTCCGCGCGGCTCGCCAATGTGACCGAGTTCCGGGTTTTGGGCGTCGACTTTGACGCCGGTCTTCACTATGCGCGGCGTGATATCGATAATGCGCAGATCGACTATCTTGGCGTTATCGAGGACAAGGGCTCGGAGTGGGGCGCGCGTCTGTCGGCCGAACGGGCTTTCGGCTTATTTGGCGTGGAGACCATGATCCGTATTGGCGGTGATTACGCCACAGGCTCCAAGTCTTCGAACCGTTTTGAAAATATCGGCGGCGCTCCGGGCGATCTGTTGTTCGAAACAGACCTGACATCAAAGCGTCTCGCCGGGTTCGTAGAGGCGGCGGCGAACCCGTTTCAGAAACTGGCGGTCAGTCTCGGCGCGAAATTTACAAGAACCAAGCGGCTTTTAACGGCGGATGGCGCCGACGAAGTTAGTGATCAGCGCACCTTTACCGGAGTGACGGCGAAGGGCGGCGTCACCTATCATCTGACGAAGGCGCTGCAAGTCTTTGCAAGCGCTGTGCGGTCGTATGAGCCGCCGAGCATGGGGGAGCTGACCTCCGATGATCCCGAGGATCTGAACGGTCTGGGGGAGCAGGATACGTTTTCCTATGAGGCGGGCTTGCGCGGCCGGGTCAATGACTGGATTGGCTGGGACATCGCTTATTTCAACACGGATATTGAAAACGAGATCATCAATATCGACGAACCAGAGCAAAACGGCTTTGGCGGGCTTTACGCCAATGTCGCCAAGACCACACATCGCGGCGTCGAAGCTGGCGTCGACCTTAATCTCTTTCCGGGGCGCCTTTCGCGGAGCGGACATGCCCTGACATTGCGCAATGTCTACAATCTCAATGATTTCAGTTTTGTGGATTCGAGTTTCCTGGGAGTCGATGGCAATAAGTTTGCGGGCGTGCCGACCCATGTCTATCGCGGCGAGCTGCGATATGAGGCGACAGACCGCTGGTTTGCGGCGGTGAACGTGCAAATGGCTGGAGGCGACTACTTCGCAGATCACGAAAACGAGGTATCGGCGCCCACATATACGGTGCTGGGGTTCAGCGCCGGCTGGCGTATGAGCGATAATATGGAGCTATATGCGTCGGGAGAGAATCTAACTGACGTGAATTTCGCCGCGGGGCTGACCCCTGTTCTGGAACAGAATATTCAGCAGGGCAGGATCTTTTCGCCAGGCGCAGGCGCTTCGGTTTATGCCGGGCTGCGCTATCGCTTCTAGCGCAGGATGATGCGTAGGCCATTCGTTTGAGATTGCCGTCTTCACCCCGTCACCGTAACCTTTTCCGGCGTTAATGTTTTCGGTACGGACGCCCTTACGGCTTCAACAGAAGCTTCCCATGTTGGTTTTACCTCACGGTGGTGGGTCAATTTGCGAAAAATGTTTTACTGCCGGGGTGTTAGAAGCGGAAAAACCCGTTCCAGCCGGCCATGCATCCGACATACCGAGAAATGACTTTCAACGTCTTGCGAAATTTTTTGCTCGAAAATTTGCTATGAGTTTCTTTGTTTGAAACGTGGCGCGCTGCAATCTTGAAACATCGCAAGTGACTTCTCTTGTAGTGCTTTCGCCGAATTATGGACGCGCCGCCGCCGTTAAAGGGGTAGTGCGCGGTCAATCTCAAGACTTATCAATGGCTTGATTCTGGTAGCGTCGAATTGTTGCGTTGCGGCATATGTTTTTGCGTTTGCGTAAACGCTGTTGTAGCGGCGCTACAGCGAGAAAAATGTTGCGCGAAAGCTTTTTTCCGCGGCGACAAAAAACCATCAATATGCGGATTAATCGCAAATTCGTCTGCGGTTGCGACAATATTGAAGGCCTCATGAAAGCAAGTCATGATGCGCATACAGTCCGGGGGGATTTGTTATGCGCTGCCTAAAGAAATGCGCCTGGGCGTTGTATTCAAGCGCCATTGCTGCGGGTTTTTTAAGTTCCGCCGCCGGCGCCAGTGAGAGTTCGGAACCGCCAGTGCTCGTCATGTACGAAAAAGTCGGCATGTCCGGGAAGCAGGTCACATTTAAAGGGCCTGTAGCCGATATTGATGTCCGCTTTCCGTTTCACAGCAGTTCTGTGAAAGCGGGGCATTGGGAAATTTGCACCCGAAATGATTTCAAGGGCGCCTGCATGGACATTGGTCCGGGCGAAGAGATCAAAAGCCTGAAAAAAGAATTCGGCTTTTTTGCCCGGGTCCGTTCCTTACGCCCTCTTGAGGAAGTCCCTACTGAGGCAGTGGCGGCGCAATCTCCAAAACCACCCGAAATTATCAGTGCGCCCGTCATGGCGGAAAAGGCTGAGGGTCGCGCGCCGGCGCGCCCGGTCGCCAGCGCTGAGGCGGTGTTGCGCGGTCACAGCGCTCATTTTTTCAAGACTCCGATGTTCGATGGCGAAGCCATTGAGGCCGGTGACAAGGCTGCGGTTCGGGAATTTTGCCATGAGGCGGGATTCGAAGAGGTCGAGTTTGCAGATTTTGTGGTCAGCGAGGGGCGCCGCATCGTCGGCGACCTCCTGTGCGCAGACCCCTAAGCAGCCCGTAAGTAAGGGTTTGTAAAGGATATAATAACAACAAAGACGTTAACCAACTAATCTTCACGAAGGGAAGGGAAATATGAAAGCGAAACTCCCAACAACTTTGAGCCGGCGGGCTTCCGTACTGCTCAGTGCGTCCGTCGGGGCGCTGGCGATGACTGCGCCAGCCTTTGCACAGGATGAAGATCGTGGCGGCCTTGACCAGATCACGGTTACGGCGACCCGCAGCGAAACCAATCTTCAGGATACGCCTCTCGCCATTACGGCGGTGACTGCGGCGGCTTTTGAAGCGCGCGCCATGGACAGCATCGAAGATGTCGGCCGGCTTGTGCCGAACGCCAGCTTCGAGCAAGCCCAGGTTGCTTATGGTCGCGCCGTGACGGCCTACATTCGAGGCATCGGTCAGTATGATTTCAACCTCGCCTTCGAACCGGGCGTCGCCTTTTATGTCGACGATCAGTATTATGCGTTGCTGGCCGGTTCGGTGTTCGACCTTCTCGACATTGAGCGCGTCGAAGTGCTGCGCGGTCCGCAAGGCACCACCTTTGGCCGGAACGCCATTGGCGGCGCTGTTAACATCATCGCCAAAGAGCCTGGACCGGAACCGGAAGCCTATATTGACGCCACTTATGGCGCCTTTAACCGCACCGACATCCGGGCTGGTTTCAACTATCCCTTATCGGATAATCTCTTTCTGCGTGTTTCAGGCGTTTCGAAGAGCCGCAAGGGTTATCAGGACCTTCTCGATTTCCGTTGCGCCATGTTCCAGAACGGCACCCCGGCGCTTGCGGGCGACTTCCCGTCGCTTGATCCATCAGGCGGATTCGCCAATCCTTCTGCCGGACCGACATCTGGCGATGACTGTGTTCTCGACACTTATGGCGGTCAGGATGTTCAGGCGCTTCGCGGCGCCCTGAAATATGAAGGCGCTGGTTGGGATATCACCTTTACGGCTGACTACACCAACGACCAGTCCGAGCCGGTGGCTGACAAGCAGGTTCAGATCAATCCGATTGCCTCGACGGAAGCATTGTCGGATCTGGTCTATGAACCGCTTTGGGGTATCCGCTATGATGAGCGCTTCCTCACAGATAGCCTCTACACCACATACGCGACTTATGCGGACCCGATTCCAGCAGGCAGTGAGTATCCGGCTGGCTGCGCGACCGACCCGATGGTCGACTGCACCTACTATAACGGCAGCGGTGATCGCGGCGGCGCGCAACTGCCTCGCGAGGCGGTAATCGAGAATTTCGGGTTTGCGGCAAAGGTAAATGTTGAACTTACCGAAAATCTGAGCTTCACGCTTAACGCCGGGTATCGCGATGTGTTCACCACGGGCATCAACGATACGGATGGTTCGCCGCTCGGCATTCAGACCGTGAAGTCGGAGATCGACCATGAACAGTGGACGGTTGAACCACGCTTTAACTACAACAGCGAGTTCATGGACCTAACTCTCGGCGGCTTCTTCTATTCGTCGACAGGTCAGACAACATCGAACGTGTCGATTCCGTTCATCAATCTTCAGCAAAACGCCGTCATTGATTTCGATTCAAGCGCGAAGGCGGTCTTTGCTCAAGGTGTTTTCCGTCCCTTTGGTCCACGCCTTGGCGTAACCCTCGGCGCCCGTTACTCGGATGACGAAAAGGTCGTCGACTTCAATAACGGCCCCATCGATACGCAGGTTGTTGTCGCCAGCGACAATATCGACTGGCGCGCCGGCCTTGATTTCCAGGTGACGGACGTTGTCACCGTATACGGGTCAGCGGCTTCCGGTTATCGTCCAGGCGCCTTTAACCCGCGTCCGTTCCAAGGGTCTCAGCTTGTTGCGGTCGATCCTGAAGAGGCGATTTCTTACGAACTCGGCTTCAAGGGCGACCTTTTTGAGAATACAATGCGCGTAAACATCGCCGGGTTCTATACCGACTATAAGCAGCGCATTACGCCGGCTGGCGGTTCTGAATGTATCGACAGCGGCACCACAGGTGACTGTGTTGTTCCGGGCACGCAAGTTTATGTCGTGACGGGCGCCAACACCTCGACCTGTCGCGACTTGGCGCCAGGTGAAATGCCGAACCTCGCAGCAGGTATCGGCGTGACCTGTATTCCAAAAACCAACTACATCAACACGCCAGGCAAAGTGAAAGGCATCGAGGCCGAGCTTGACTGGCGTCCGGTGGAAGGCTTGTTCATCAACGCATCAGGCGGCTGGACCCAGTTCAACGCGCCTGAGCTTGAAAATAACCCGGCCATTGTCAACGAAGACCCGATTTTCGTTCCGGAGTGGACGGCGTCTGCGGGCGTCGCCTATGAGATCCCGGCGCCGGCGCTTGGCGGCTCGATTACGCCACGCGTCGACTGGTTCTATCAGTCTTCGATTGCCTTCAACTCAACGACGGCTATCGCATTCATTCCATCCCAGTCTGTCTTTAATGGCCGGGTCACTTATGTGAATGACGATGGCGACTTCCAGGTCGCAGTTGGCGCCACGAACCTTTTTGATAAAGAGTACTATCACAATATCTTCGACCTGACCGCCTTCGGTCAGCCGGGGACGGAAGGCCAGCCGGCCGCGCCGCGTGAGTGGTACATCCAGGTCAAGAAGAGCTTCTAAGACTGACGCAAGTTACTTGCGAAGATTGCCGCCGCCCTATCGGGGCGGCGGTTTTCTTTTGCGCTGAATTTAAAAAATGCAGATCTTTGTCGAAAGTTTGTCGAAAGAAAGAGCGAGCTTGAAGCGGCCTTTATTGGGGGGCTGTTTCTCTTTCCGCGAGATCGCGGGCCAGCATGTTTACATAGGCGCGGATAGCCTCCGCGTCGTCATTGCTCAGATAATCGCGAAAATTCGCCATACCGTTGTGTTCCAGCGCGCCGTCAATGACGACCGCCCGCCAGGCGTCAGCATTTTGCATGTAAGGAGTGCGGTTAAGTTCGGGGTTGGTCGGGCCGTTATGACATATGGTGCAATAGGTGAAATACTGGTCTCGTCCCGTTTCGAGCTGCGCCTCGGTAAAGCTTTCATCGCTCGGGCTGGGGGCGGGGCGTGCAACAGGTTCATAAGCCGGCAGCGACGCCTCGCCATTCAGCTTGAAAGCCATAACGATTCCGTTTGGCGGTACGAATCTATTACGGTCGTCTGGCGTCGCCATGCCCATGGAGCCGCCATAGCCGCCAAGCACCGCCACATATTGTTCGCCATCGACGCGATAGGTTGCGGGGCCGGCCATGATGCCGCGATGGCTCTGAAACGACCATAAAGCCTTGCCGCTATCGGCGCTGCGCGCTTCGAATTCACCATTGGGAAGCCCTTCGAAAACCAGATTGCCGCCGGTGGTCAAGGTTCCGCCGTTCCATGGCCAATCCCGTTCAATCGTCCATCGCGGTTCCTGTTTCACGGGATCCCAGGCGACGAGATAGCCTTTCTGCATCGCTTGCATTTGGGCGCGGCGCTCTTCCGGCGCGCCTTTCAGCTCAGCAGAGGCGGGCGGGTCAGTAAAAGAAACGCCAGTGTTCCATCGCCCGGGATGAATCTCATAATCATGGTTATGTGCATACACGAGCGGGACCGTCATCGCGGGGATGTAAACAAGACCGGTTTCAGGATTAAAACTCATCGGGTGCCAGGCGTGCCCGCCAATGCCGCCGGGCAGCACCATTTGCGGTCCATCAAGATAGCGGGCGTTGGCGGTTTCTACTGGCCGCCCGGTTTCAAGATCAATGCGTTCCGCCCAGTTCTGATAGACATAGGGCTCTGCTGAAATCAGCTTTCCTTCTTTGCAGTCGATGACATAGAAAAACCCGTTCTTCGGGGCTTGCATCAATACCTTTCTTGTTTCGCCGTCGATTTCTAGCTCGGCGAGGGTGATCTGTTGCGTATTGGTGTAGTCCCACGTCTCGCCGGGGCTTGCCTGATAGTGCCATTTATAGGCGCCGGTGTCGGGATCAAGCGCGAGGATTGACGAGAGGAACAGGTTGTCGCCTTCGCCATTTGAGCGATAGCGATGGTTCCAAGGCGCTCCGTTGCCGACGCCGACGAGAAGCTGGTCGAACGCTTCATCATAGACGACCGAATCCCAGACGGTGCCGCCTCCGCCCAGCGTCCACCATTCCCCATGCCAGGTAGGGAGGGCGAGCTCGGCCAGGGCGTCGTCAGAGGCGGCGCCATCGGGACCATCCGCCGGATTGCCGGGCACGGTGTAGAATCGCCAGACAAGCTCGCCAGACTCTGCGTCATAGGCGGAGACATATCCCCTGACGCCAAGCTCGGCGCCGGAATTGCCGATAATGATCTTACCTTTGACGGCGCGGGGCGCCATCGTAATGGTGTAGGGCTTTTCCTGGTCTACCGTGATCTTTTCCCAGACCTTGGCGCCGGTGGCGGCGTCGAGGGCGATCAGGCGACCGTCGATTGTTCCGACAAATACCTTGCCGTTCCATACCGCGACGCCGCGATTGACGACGTCGCAACAGGCATGGGCGGCCTTGGCGCCGATATTCTCCGGATCAAATTTCCATAAAACCTTACCCGTCGCGGCATCCAGCGCCATCACTTTCGACCAGGCGGTGGAGATATACATGACGCCGTCGACAATAATCGGCGTCGCCTCCTGACCGCGATTGGTGTCAAGTTCAACCGACCAGGCGAGCCCGAGTTCGTCGATCGTTTCATCATTGATCTGATCGAGAGGCGAATAGCGCTGTTCGGCGTTAGTCCGGCCATAGGATAGCCAGTTGTCGAGATCAGCGCCGGCGTTTGATAGCCGGGCCTGGTCGACGTCGCCATATCGCTTTGGGGCTTTAACGCCGGTTTGCGCCGCTATTACATTGGTCGGCGTAGCGGGCTGCTCTTCAGTCTTGCGTCCACAAGCCCCGATCAGGAGCAGCGCAGACAGGAAGAGTGAGAGTTTGTTATTTTGCTTCATGGTCCGCCGCCTTCACGTTCAGCGAAAGAAGCTATCCTGTGGCGATAGGGCGTTGCAATCGACCGGGGCGTTTGTCTGCATTCACCGAAAGGAACGAATTCGTTCTTGGTGCGACGGCTGGGGACGCGGGAAATATGCTTTTATATGGCCGGGATGTGGTTGCTTGCTGCATCGCAATACTCGCAGGCCAGATAGTTTAGTGTGAACCATACTTCACATCTTGCTTTGGACTTGAAACGGACAGGAACTTTTTATGGCGCTTGACCGCCCTTTCGATCCGGATACGAAAATCGTCTCGCGATCGTCGCGTCCGGATATCATTGAACGCGGCTGCGATATCTGCGTTGTCGGCTCAGGCGCTTCGGGCATGTCAGCGGCGATCGAGGCCGCGCGCGCAGGGCGTGATGTCATCCTCATCGACGGATTGCCGTCACTTGGCGGGCAAGCCGTAAATTCCATCATCGGCATGTTCTGCGGTCTCTACTCTCCTGGCGATAATGGCCGCCAGCTTACGCATGGCGTCGCCGATGAATTGCTTGAAGAGCTTGGCGCTTCTGGCGATCTCTCGGTTGTAGGCGGGGGCGTCATGAAAGTCGCCATGTATGATGAGGTGGCGCTGGGACGCTGGGTCGAACGAAAGATTCTCGAAGCCGGCGTCACACCGCTCACAGGCGCGATCATACGCAAGGTCAATCGCGACGGACGGCGCGTTACATCCATTGACGCTGCAACGCGCCACGGCGATGTGCGCGTCAAGGCTGATGCTTTTATCGATGCAACCGGCGATGCGGCAATCACATGGGAAGCAGGGTTTGATTGTCGCGTTCACAAGAACGGCCAGGTCTATGGCTCGCAAATGCTTGTGATCGAAGACTTCGTCGATGAGAAACGTCCCGGTTGGGAAGAAATGGCGGCGACTATTCGCGACAAAGGCGGTGAGTACGGCATGATGCGCCGCGACGGTTTCGCGCTGCGTTATCCGGGCCGCGACGTCGCGATCGTGAACATGACGCATATCGAAACGCCGCTTGATCCATTTGAAGCAGCGGAAAAACAGATTGATGGAAAGGATCAGGCTGACCGTACACTGGTGTTTTTGCGCAATGAGTTTCCCGAAGCCTTCGGTAAGGCGAAAATCCGCGCCTATGGGCTTCCCGGCATTCGCCAGACGCGTTGGATCGTCGGGACGCATCACTTGACCATCGACGAAGTGCGCGCCGGAAAAAAATTCGATGACGCCATAGCGCGGTGTTCATGGCCGCTGGAGCAACATCACAATCGCGAAGGCTATGTCTGGGAGGTCTTTGACGAAGATCACGTTCACACTGTCCCTCTGGGATCGATCACTGTCGCCGGCGCGGATAATCTCTGTGCGGTCGGCCGGTGCATCGACGCCGATTCCGCTGCGCTTTCCTCGGTGCGCGTCATGGGCCCCTGCATCGCTATGGGCGCGGCGGCGGCCCATGCGCTCGATCTCGCTGGATCGGGCAGCGTGCATCAGATCGACATCGGCGCGCTTAAGCAACGCATTCGTCACAATCTTGAAGACTAGGCGATGCAGCCAGGGTCTTCTCACATTTTCGACGTCTCGGCTTTCATGGATGGCCGCAAGATGACGTCATTTAACGTCCGTCTCATCGTGCTGTCGTGGCTCATCACATTCTGTGACGGCCTCGACATGATGATGATCGCCTATACGGCGCCCTATATCGCTGAAGGTATGGCGCTTGACCGGACGGCGCTTGGCAATGTGTTCAGCGCAGGGCTGCTCGGCACCATGCTCGGCGCGTTTGGTTTCGCCTATCTCGGCGATCTGTTGGGACGGCGCGTTTCCATTGTCGCCGCCGCAATCGCGTTCGGCCTCCTGACTTTTGCAACCGGTTTTGCGCAAAATTACGAGCAGCTTATCGCGCTTCGCTTTCTTGACGGGCTTGCGCTTGGCGGCATGTTGCCGCTCGCTTGGGCGTTGAATATCGAATATGCGCCGAAACGCCTGCGCGCGACCGTCGTAACGCTGATTATGGTTGGCTATTCGGTCGGGACCACGATGGCGGGACCGATCACCAACTGGATTGCACCGGGTTTTGGCTGGCAGGGGGTTTATTTCTTTGCAGGCGCGACGACGCTTGCCTGTGCGGCTGGCCTCTTTTTCAACCTGCCCGAATCCATTCGTTTTCTTGTCGCTAAAAAGCGCGGCAATGAACAGATTGCATCGATCCTCAACAAGCTTGAGCCTTTCACCAAAATAAGTGCGGGGTCAGAATTCGTGCTCACGGATGAGCCGGAGGTCAAGAAGTCCTTCCGCCTGACGCAGCTCTTCGAGGGGCGCCTCGCTTTTATCACACCGCTGATCTGGCTTGGCTTTGCTGTCTCCACACTAACGGTGTTTCTGCATGCGAGTTGGGGGCCGATCATTCTTGAAAATCTTGATGTGCCGCGAAAAACCGCCGCCTGGATCCAGTCTGCCGCCGCGCTTGCCGGCGCCGCTGCGGGCATGTCGCTGATGCGGTTTACGGATCGCCTGGGTCCGCGCGCCATCGCCGCTTTCCCGATCGCCAGCCTGCCGGTGCTTTTGATCATGGGGCTCGCGCCCTTGCCGACGCCGCTGTTTCTGTTTCTCAATGTCGCCGTTGTGGCGCTGATCTCCGGCGGCCATTACGGCATTTTGAGTATCACAAGCATCTATTACCCGACGGCTATCCGCGCCAATGGCGGCGGCTGGGCGTCTTCAGTGGCGAAGCTTGGCGGCGTTCTCGGTCCCATTCTCGGCGGCGTCTTTTTGTCGAGCGGTCTGCCGGTGATTCAAGTCTTCTTGTTCATGATGATCGGTCCCGTCATTCTTGCATTTTGCGTTATCGGAATCGCCGCCATTGTCGGCGCTACGGGTGAACAGGACAACGGAGGCGCTGATGCTCCGGCTAACATCTGAGGAAGAAGCGATGGCGAGCGGCGCGCATGGCAAAGCCGCCGAGAAAGCCATGGACCTCCTGATCCGCTACGCCAATGCGCTTGGCGCCGAACGATTTGTGGAGACAAACAATGTTGCTGGTGTTCCGGGGTCGGCGCATCAGTGGCTGAAAGATCAATATAAAGACGATGGCGGCGATTATCGCGCAGTCTTTTGCAAATTTGATCTTGATGCCGATGAAGTTTTCGACATCCCGGTGATGACCGGCAATGCTTGTCATTTGCAAGGGGGCATGGACCCGGAGCTCTGGCGCGAGCAGGGATACTCATCGGAGGCATTTGCAAATGCGCAGAGCGATGAGAACAACACGGCATCCCTGAATATCCGCAATCTAAAAACCTGCACGCCTTATCTTGCGGGTAATGAGCCGAAATTCGGCGAGCATTGCGCGTGGATGGAAAGCTCGGCTGTTGTCTATTGCAACTCCGTTCTCGGCGCGCGCACGAATACGGAAGGGCGGGAGTCGACAAGCGCCGCCATGATCACTCATCGCATTCCGGACTGGGGTTTTCATCGCGATGAATTCCGCCTCGGCGATCATCTTGTGGAGGTCGATGTCCCGGTGAACGATATCTTCGAATGGGGAATGCTCGGTTATTATATCGGTGAGATTGTGCAGGAAGAGATTCCCGTCATTGATGGCGCAATTTCCAATGCTGGTCTGATTGAGCTGAAGCATTTCGGCGCCGCGGCGGCGTCATCGGGGGGCGTTGAGATGTATCACCTCGTGGGCGTTACGCCCGAAGCGCCTGTTCGCGAAAAGGCTTTTGGCGGAAAAACGATTAAAAGCCGGATTCGCTACGGCGCCGACGAACGCAAAAAAACCTATGACAATCTCAATATCCGCGGAAAGTCGACGGACGTTGATTACGTTATGCTGGGTTGTCCTCATGCTGCGATTGAGCAGATTGAAACGGCGGCGCGGCTTCTCGATGGAAACAAGCTGAATGACGGGACTGCGCTTTGGATATTCACATCGCGATATGTAAGAGCGCAAGCGCAGGCCAAAGGGTATGTGGACGTCATTAAAAAAGCGGGCGGCCTTGTGATGACCGACACCTGTTCAGCGATCGCCCAGAGCATTCCAAAGGGGACGAAAGTTGCTGCGCTCGATAGCGCGAAACAAACCCATTACCTGCCGGCTTTTATGGGAATAGAAGCCTGGTTCGGCACAACTGAAGACTGCATCAACGCGGCGCTCTCCGGCAAATGGCAGGGAGAGCTTTCGTGAGCGTGTCGCGCCTCGATGAACCCATTATCATCCGTGGGCGCGGTATTGTCTCCGGCGTTGCAGAGGCGCAAGCGCTCGTCACCCGCGAGACGATATCAGGCTGGGGCGGTGTCAATCCCATGAAGGGTGAGATCATTGAGACCCGCCACGAACTTGTGGGGCAGAGCTTCGCCGGCAAGGTGTTGTTATTCCGGGGAGCAAAAGGCTCCTCAGGCTGGTCGGCGATTTTTCACTTCTCGCGACTCGCAGGGGTTGCGCCGGCGGCGATGCTGTTTGTTGACATGACCGCCAAGGCTGCGCTCGGCGCTGTTGTCACCCATGCGCCAACGGTGACTGATTTTGATATTGACCCTTTTTCAGTGATCGAAACCGGCGACCGGGTGCGCGTCGATGGCGGCAAAGGCGTTGTGGAAGTGTGGAAGAGATAGACACCGGAAAACGGTGCATCGAAAGCTAGGGAGGTAGGCATGACGACGGATACACAAACGGCGGCGCCTGAAGAGGAATCCGATTTCTCTCCCAGGAAAATCAAGATCATGATTGCGGCCACGATCGGCATTCTTTTCGGATCGTCCATTCTTCCGTTCACCGCGATCATGCTGTTGACCTTGCCCATGACCGAAGAATTCGGCTGGACGCGAACGCAGTTTTCCGGCGGCCTCACGGCGATGATGCTTGTCGGGGGGACGTCGGCGCCTTTCCTTGGCCGGCTTGTCGATAAAATAGGCGCCCGAAAAATGATTATTTTCGGAACCGCTGTCGTTGGATTGATAACGATGGCGCTCTCGCGTCAGGATGGATCGCTCTGGCAGTTTTATTTCGGATTTGCTGTGCTGGGTTTCGCCGGCACCACGGCGATTGGCTACTCGAAAATTATTGGCGCGTTGTTTAACAAGCATCGCGGTAAGGCGCTGGCGATTTTTGGCGTCGAGTCCAGCATTGCGGGCGTGTTTGCGCCAAAGCTCATTCAATTCCTGATCGACGGCTATGGCTGGCGGGGCATGTTTGTTGGCCTTGGTATTATTATTCTTTCCGTCATCCCGGTTCTTCTCATCTGGCTGAGAGAGCCAGAAGCGCCAAAGGCTCCGGAAGTCGCCGTCGGCGCCCCGCCGCCCGAAGCGCCCGGACTGACGCCTAAGGAAGCCATGAAGACCCGCGATTTTTGGTTCATTCTGATGGCTAGCGTTATTGCAATGGCGCCAGCCATGGGACTGCAGCCGCATTTGATCCCGTTCATCGTATCGCGGGGCGTCAGCGTGGACACCGCCGTCTGGATGTTATCAATTGCGCAATTGGCGATGGCCGCGGGAACTGTCGCGGGCGGCTTTTTGATGGATAAAATGGAGACGGCGAAAGTCGCCGCGCCCTTCAGCGCCATGACGGCGGTGGGGCTCTTTCTCTATCTGTTCCTCAGTGGCGGCGCGGCGGGATTTTCGTTCCTGTTGATGGCGACAATCCTCATCGGTTTTTCCGGCGGCGCAAAGCGGCCAATGGGGACTGTATTTCAACTCCGGTTTTTCGGCTTGAAGTCTTTTGGCACGCTGGTCGGAATCCAAACACCGTTTCAGACATTCTGCATGGGCGTGGCCCCGCTGCTCGTCGGCATGTATTATGACAAATACGGAGATTACGAGCTGGTCTTTGTGATCATGTCGGTTCTCATGGCGATCACCTTCTTCCTCTACTGGTTCCTCGGGCCTTATCGCTATGACAAGTCCCTCCTGCCGGTGGGCGGCGGAAAGGGACCCGTTGAAAGCCAGACGCCGATCGGCGCCATGCAAGGCGCCAGCGCCGCCATGAAGCAGGAAGGCCATTGATCAGATGACCACAGCTTCGGATGGCGCGCAGGCGTCTCTTGCACAAAAAACCATGATGTCTAAGGGCGCGCCGCCGCCGGTGTCGCCGGCGCGCGCGTGGTGGGCGATCTTCATCTTCACCGTTGCGCTGATGTTCAATTTCCTTGATCGGCAATTGCTGACCTTGCTGATCACTCCCATCAAGGCGGACCTGAAACTTTCCGATACGCAGATCTCTATTCTTGTCGGCTTCATGTTCGTTCTCTTCTACATCAGCGTCGGCATTCCCATTTCCCGGCTGGTGGACCGCGGTCCGCGCAAATGGATTATCGGCGCAGGGATTGCTTTCTGGTCGTTGATGACGGCGTGTTGCGGGCTCGCGCAGAATTTCTGGCAACTTGCCATTGCGCGCATGGGAGTCGGCGTCGGTGAAAGCTGCAACGGCCCCGCCACCTATTCGATGACGGCGGACATGTTTCCGCGGGAAAAACTCGCGCGGCCGATCTCCATCATCAATATCGGGATGGTGATGGGGTCGGGCATGGCGCTGCTGGTCGGCGGGTATCTGATTGTCTGGTTGACCGAGCTTGGCCCCCAGAGTTTTCCAATCGTCGGGACGTTGAAGCCCTGGCAGATGACGTTCGTGATTGTTGGCCTTCCGGGGATGCTTTGGGCGTTGCTCATGGTGCTGACAGTGCCGGAGCCGCCGCGCAAGGATGCGGGAACCGGCGCCGTAACGCCGTCATTTGCGAAAGTGCTGAGCTTTTTGAAGTTATGGAGTCCCGCCTATGCTGCGATGTTTGTCGCCGCTGGCGTAAAGTCCATGCTGAGTTTCGGCAACGCCGTCTGGTCGCCGGCGTTTTTCGAGCGCAGCTTTGGTTACGCCCCGGGTGAACCGGGGCCCATTCTCGGCGCCATCGCTTTAGTGGTGGCGCCGCTCGGACTGCTGATCGGAGGTCAGGCGGCCACATGGCTTGCTGCAAAAGGTCATGACGACGCCAATATGCGCATCGTGCTCTGGGTGTCGCTCTTGCTTGTGCCGCTGGCGATCCTCTATCCGTTGGCGCCGACTGCGTGGGTCGCGTTTACGCTCTATGGCGCGACGTTGTTTCTTGGCTCGCTCGGCGCGGGGCCGGCGAATGCTGCTATCCAGGTGATCACGCCCGGGCGCATGCGAGGTACGGTGTCTGCGCTCTATATCGCTGTGTTTAATGTCATGGGCTATGGCGCCGGACCGCTTATCGTGGCCTTGATGACCGACAATATTTTCAAAAATGAAGCAATGCTTGGAAGCTCCATGGCGGTCGTGGCCGCGATCCTCGGCCCGATTGGCCTCTTTTTGAGCTGGAAAGCATTAAAGCCATATGCGCGCGCCGTTGTCGCTGCGCGTGAACGCGATGACTAGCGCCGCCTGAAGGATGGACGGAAAGAAATGGTAAGGAGGCAATATGCTGAAAGACGTTAGCGGAAAAACTGCATTCATCACAGGCGGCGCCAGCGGGATGGGTCTTGGCATGGCGAAGACATTCGCCAAGCACGGCATGAATGTTGTGATCGCTGATATCCGCCAGAGCGCGCTTGATGACGCAATGTCCGAATTCAGCGACACCAACTTTCCGGTGCATGCTGTCAAACTGGATGTCACAGATAGAGATGAGTGGGTCAAAGCGGCTGATGAAGCGGAGCAAGTCTATGGAAATATCCATCTGCTCGTACTCAACGCCGGTGTCGGCGTTGCAGGAAAGCCGATGCAAAACGCCACCTATAAGGACTGGGACTTTAGCCTGAGCGTCAATGTAGGGGGCGTCGTAAATGGCCTCGTGACTGTTCTTCCGCGCATGATCGCGCATGGTGAATCAGGTCATGTGGTGACAACCTCATCAACAGGTGGGTTTTCCGCTGTCGGCGGTGCAGGGCTTTACTGCACGGCCAAATTTGCGGTGGCGGGCATGACGGAGTCGCTGGCGACAGATCTTGAAGGGACCAATATCGGCGCCTCTGTATTTTTCCCGGGGCCGGTCAAGACAAGCCTTGGCCAAACGACGCATGAGGTTCGCCCAGACCATTTGCGTGATGATGCGCCGCCCGTTGCAGACGGCAAATCACCGCCGCGTCAGATGCCGTCTTTCGACCCGAACGTGTTTATGGACCCGGAAGAGGTCGGCGAACGGGTTTTGCGCGCGGTGAAGCGCGGCGACCTTTTCGTCATGTCTCATCCGGAGTTCCGCGACGGCATCGTCGCGCGCAACAATGCGTTGCTTCGCGCTATACCTCAGGATGCGCCAAACCCTGAGCGCGCTGAAGTCGTTAAGCTGTTCGGGACGCTGCTCTACAATCCGATCTATGACAAACAGGGTGACGTGCCGGCGCTTGATACGTCTAACGATTAGTCCGCCAGAACCGTCAGCACCTCGTCAACGGGAGCACGGTCTGCGACGACCGTGTTTTGCGGCGCCTGCATGTCAGGATAACCAATAGAGAGCCCGCAATAGAGGGTGAGGTTTTCAGGGACATCCAAGACGTCCCGTACTGTTTTATGGAAGACATTCCAGCTGATTTGGGCGCAAGATCCGAGACCGGCTTCCGTTAGCAGAAGCATCACCGATTGCAGGTAGATGCCGAGATCGGCCCATTGCGACGGACCCGCCTTGTTGTCGATGTAAAGAAACATCGCCGCCGGTGCGCCAAAACACTGGTGATTGTTGTAGACATAGGTGAGACGCCCGGCCTGATCTTCGCGGGCGATCCCCATGGCGGAATATTGCCGCTCGCCGCAATGAAACCGCCTGCTTTCATAAGGCTCTTCGAGTGGGTCAGGATAGACCTTGTAAACATGCTCGTCGAATTGCGGCGGCACGGTGGAGCGCGCCTTTGTTGCATCTTTCAGTTGTTGCAGCTTCGCCCCTGTTACGAGATAAACATGCCAGGGCTGAATGTTTGAATTTGACGCCGACAGCAGTGCAGTCTTGAGCATACTTTCCAGCAACGCCTGATCCACAGGCGTTTGCAGAAAAGCGCGGTAGGAGCGACGGTCTTTCAGTGTCTGAGCGATGGTCGACATGATTCAGACCTGGCTCGCATAACGCGCCATGGCGCGGGCGTAGCTTTCGCCATAGGGTTTGACGCCGACCCAGGTTACGACACAGGCGGCAGGCGCCAGAAGGAAGGCAAGCAGAGCCATGGAATAACGCAGTTGGTCTTCTGCGCCGAAAAGATAGTCGGTGAAGAGGGCAATAATCAGCGGGCCGGCGGCGTAGCCAATGACGTTGAACACGAACTGATAAAGCGCGCGCACCTGTCCGCGCATTTCCGCCGGCGTCACCACTTGCAGCGCGGCGTTGCCCGGTGCGATGCCGATGGATGCGATAAACGTGTTGATTCCATAAAGCACGATGGCGAGCCATGCGTTGTCTACGAGCGGATAGGCGATGGCGAACGGCGTCAGGCCAATGGAGGCGTAGAGGACAAGCCGCATATAGGCGTCGTTCATACCGGCCTTCGCCCAGCGTTCGGAGATATAACTGCCGAGCCACAACCCCAAGGGCGATGTGATGAGCGATGTGATACCAAGGACATAGGCGATTTGCGGCGCTGTCCAGCCATGGGTGCGGATGAAGAGTGCGGGCAGCCACAAGACTGCTCCGTAACTCAAGAGCACTTTGACGGCGAGGGAAAGAAACATGGGCGCATAGGTACGCCGTTCCTGATTGAGATAGGCGAAGATTTCCTTGACCGGGAGCGCTTTCGCTTTGCCGTCGCTTTGTTTGAGCTGGCCCTTGCGTTTTGGCTCCTGAACGCTCGCCATCATCGCCGCGACAACGAAGCCGGGCAGGCCGACCAGAATAAAGACCATTTGCCATGGCTTCAGATCGCCGACGAGCGGCAGGTTGATCACCCCGATGGCGGTGATCGCGGCGATGATGGCGCCGCCGGCGAGATTGGAGACACCAGCGCCGGCAATGAATCCGAGTGAATTGATCGCGAAAGCGCGCGGGAGTTTTTCCGGCGGAAAACTGTCGGTGATGATGGAAAAGGTTGCCGGCGCGAACGAGGATTCGCCGGCGCCGACGCCGACCCGCGCCCAGAAAAGATGCCAGAAATTTTGGGCGAGTCCGCACAACATGGTGGCGAGGCTCCAGAAAGTGATGCCAACACCAATAATCACACGACGGCTCTTGACGTCTGCAAGCCTTGCGATGGGTAGGCCAAGAAATGCGTAGAAAAAGACGAAGGCGAACCCCGTAAGAAGCGAGAACTGCGTATCAGTAAGGTTGAGGTCTGCTTTGATGGGCTCCACCAGCAAGGAAATAATGGAGCGGTCGAGCGTCGCCACCATGAGGGCAAGGGTCAGGACCGTCAGACCCCAATAGGCCCGTGCGGGAG
Source organism: Alphaproteobacteria bacterium (assembly GCA_030426465.1). Taxonomy (GTDB): domain Bacteria; phylum Pseudomonadota; class Alphaproteobacteria; order Caulobacterales; family Parvularculaceae; genus Hyphococcus. The sequence goes on along the minus strand of JAUHYK010000002.1, from coordinate 28,865 downwards.
AGGGCCAGTCTTCTTTTCTGGGTTCGACAGCAACTGTCATGTAGTCCGCTCCCTGATAATATTTTGTGGCGCAAATGTTTTACGCCTTTTCTTTTTAGTCTAGTCATGCGGATAGAGCCGGGCCGGTCGATTCGGTTTCAGGCGGCTTCAGTAACGGTCCGCCATGAACCCGCCAAATTTGTTGCTCCAGCTGGGGTTGCCTTCCGGATAGGCGAGCATGGTTTCGTTCCATGCCGCCCATTCCGATTGCATTCGCGCGAAGCGCTCCGTTTCGATCGTTTTCTTGTTTGCGCGCTCCATCGGATCGTCGTCGACATTGAAGAGATAATCATTCCCGGCGATGGAGAGATATTTCCACGGGCCTTCGCGAAGGGCTTTTTGATCGTGAGCCTGATAACGCCAGAACAGTTTGCGGTCTTTGACATCACCGCCGATAAGCGCAGGTAGCAAGCTCACACCGTCGAAATCGGACGGGCTGTAATCGACGCCTGCGGCCTCCAGCATGGTCGGCAGCCAGTCCATGCTCATCGCTGTCTGCGCGCTCACGCTTGCTTTTTTGATTTGTCCCGGCCAGCGCACGATTAGCGGCGTGCGAATTCCACCTTCCAGCAGCTCGCCTTTCATACCGTTGAACGGCCAGGTTTTTGAAAAGCGTTCGCCGCCATTGTCTGAAGTGAAGACCACGACAGTATTGTCGTCCAGGCCAGCTTTTTTCAGTGTTTTCAAAACGCGTCCGATGGCTTGATCGAGACTTTTCACCATGCCGCGATAGATCGCCATGGAGCCGCCTTCGAAGTCGAGGCTGTTGCGTATCTCTTGGGCGGCCTGAATGTCTTCCGCTGTTTCCCACGGCCAATGCGGCGCTGTAAAATGAAGACTTAAAAGAAATGGCGCGTCGTTCGCGCCCATGCGCAGAATTTCCTCGCTGGCGCGTTGTCCGAGCAACTCGGTGAGATATCCGTTTTCTTCAATGGGTGTTTCACCGTCCCAGAGGTCAGGCGTTTCATCTTCGCCCATGATGAAGCTATGGCGAAAATAGTCGACGCCGCCGGAACGGATCCCCCAAAATGACTGATAGCCATGTTGAAGCGGACCGGCGCCGGGAACCGTTCCGAGATGCCATTTGCCGACGAGTGAGGTTTGATAATTGGCCGCCGCAAGCAGCTCTGGCATGGTGTCCGTCTCGTCCGGCAAGCGTTTGTCGCTATGAATCCCCAGAGGTTCTTCAGCGCCGAGCGGCAACCGGTATTGATATCTTCCGGTAATCAACCCTAGCCTGGTCGGGGAGCACACAGATGAGTTTGCGTAAGCGTCGGTAAACCGCATCCCTTGTTGTGCGAGCTTGTCGATATTCGGGGTTGGGATGTCGTCGCGACCGTAGCAACCCACATCGGCCCAGCCGAGATCATCAGCCATGATAAACAGGAAATTGGGCGCGCCCTTCGGTTTTGCAAAAGCCTGACCGCCCGGCAGAGCGGCGGCGGCTGCGGCCGCCATAAAACTACGCCGATGGAGATGCGTTGGGTTTTTCATCCTGATCCTCAATATCGCCAGCGTCCTCGCAAGGTTATCAAAAATCGCCTTCGCTCAAAGGAAAGAAAGGGAAACGCCATACGTCCTTCGGCGTAGCGGCTGGCGGAACCCGCCCGCAAGTCGCTGGATGTTTTACGGCACCGTAGAAAAAATCAGTATACTGATAGACTTCCGACCGTGCCATCCTGCCGCCGGCCGTGCACAGGGTGGGGATGAGCGCCTTATATGAGAATGATTCGCAACGCGAGGGGTGTGGCGGAAGACAGCGCCGGATCATCCTAACCGAATTGTCACCGGTTCTCTTTGTTAATTTGTCGTGTGGATGACACTCTTTGCGGCGCAACGCGCATATCTTGCGCTCCGGTTTTCGGGTTTTCGTGCTTCTCACTCCCCCGAGGGTGCTATTTCCCGGCGCCATCTCTCCCTGCCGGGGCGGATTCGGTCACTGACCAGCCGCTCCGGCAACATTTCCCCAATGGTTTTCCACAGATCCCTTCGCACTCGCAGCGCGGCGCTTGATTTGGCGCGCGGCGCTGGGCCAAATCAGGCCTAGATGCTTCTCTGCATTCTCACGCCCAATTCACCTGAAAGGCTCCATCTATGAAAACCTTTGCCGCCTATCTTTTTTCCGGCGCCGCCTCAATTCTCGCCGTCGCCCCCGTCGCAGCTTCAGCTGAGCCTTCTGAGCGCGCGGTGGAGATCGCCCATAAATATGTAATCATAGACGGCCATGTGGACGCCCCGTCCACAATCGCTGAAGCAGGCGCGGATATCGCGGCTGGCGAAAAAACAGTCGACTTCGATTACGCCCGGGCGAAAGCAGGCGGCCTCGATGCGCCTTTCATGTCGATCTATGTCGCGGCGGACTATGAAGAGAAGGGCGGCGCCAAGGCGCGCGCAGACATCCTCATCGGTCTAATGGAAGGCGTCGCCGCCCAATATCCGGACAAATATGAGATTGCGTATAGTCCGAAAGATGTGCGCCGGATTTTTGCGGACGGTAAAATCGCCATGCCGCTCGGCATGGAAAACGGGTCGCCAGTGGAGGGCGACCTTGCCAATCTGAAACATTTTTATGATCGCGGCGTACGGTACATTACGCTTGCGCATTCCAAGGCTAATCACATTTCTGACTCGTCCTACGACGAGAACAAGAGGTGGAACGGTCTTTCTCCCTTTGGTTTTGAGCTGGTGCGCGCCATGAACGATCTTGGGATTATGGTCGATGTCAGCCATCTCTCCGACGCCGCCATTGAAGACGCGCTGGCGACGACACGCGCGCCGGTGATCGCTTCACATTCTTCGCTACGGCATTTCACGCCAGGCTGGGAGCGCAACCTGCCAGATGATCTTGTTAAAAAAATCGCGGAAAACGGCGGCGTCGTCATGATTAATTACGGCTCATCTTTTTTGAATGAAGCCGCCAACACCTATTCCGCTCCGCGCGACGCCGCGAAGAAAGTTGAGGAAGAAAAACTGGGCCGGGCCATGTCCGGTGAAGAGGCGCAGGCGTTTAACGCCGCCTGGCTTGAAGCGCATCCCTATCCCTTCGCAACACTGGATGATGTTTTGAACCACATCGACCGGGCGGTTGAAATCGCAGGGATCGATCATGTGGGCCTCGGCACGGATTATGACGGCGTTGGCGACAGTCTGCCTGTAGGCTTGAAGGATGTGTCTTCCTACCCGGTTTTGATCGACGGCCTCCTGGCGCGCGGTTATGATGAGGCGTCTATTGAAAAAATTCTCGGCGCCAACGCGCTTAGAGTCTGGGAAGAAGTTGAAAGCGCGCGCAAGAAGCGCCGATTTTAAGTAGCCGCGCCCTATTGCAGCCCTAAAAACGAGGCAGGAAGGCCGCCATGACCGGCCTCGGTGTTTTTGAATATGTAAAGCTCGCGATTTTTTTTGCGAGCTGGCTTTACGTTCCGGTCGCGCCTGTTTGTGTGTGGCTGATTGTGAAAAGAAAAGGCGCTTTTCGCGCTGGCGCCGCGCTTTTTCTTCTCTGTATTTCCTGCCTTGCCTACGCCCGATTTGTTGAGCCGCGTATTCTGCTGACGGCCGAGCACGAAATCACGCTGAAAAGATGTGGGGCGTCATCTGGCGCAGCGCGGGTCGCCGTCTTTTCCGACACGCACAATGGTCTGTTCGGGAACGCGATGCCGATCGACCGCATCGCCCGGCGCGTTGATGCTGCGAATGCTGATTTTGTTCTGATCCCGGGCGATTTCATTTATTTTCTTGATCCGGAAAAATATCCTGAAACATATGCAGCTCTTGAAATTATTCGCGCGCCGATGTTCGCCGTGCTGGGCAATCACGATCTTGGCTTGCCCGGTCCGGATTTCCGTGTAGCGCTGAGCAAAGCGTTGCCGCACGCCGGGGTGCGTTTGATTGATGATCAAGCGCTACGGCTTTCCAACAGCAAGTTTACGATTGAACTTGTTGCGCTTTCTGACCAATGGGATCACCGACAGAAATTATCGCTTCTTATGGCGCCGCCAAGCGCGCCGCGCCTCGTTCTCACCCATAATCCGGCGACAATGAAAGACTTTCGCCCTGGTAGGACAGCGGACCTTCTTGTTGGCGGGCACACCCACGGCGGACAGATTCAACTGCCGTTCCTGACTTGCGCAATGACAGGCGTCTGCGGGGATGCGGCCTATGGGTTGCGATCCGTTGGAGATGTTGAAGTTTTTACAACCTCTGGCACCGGAATGGTGGGGTTGCCCATGCGCTTTCGTGTTCCGCCGCGTATTGATATTTTGAACATTCACTACCCGTCTTGCGCCGAAACGGGAAACTCATTTTGAGACTCGCGACACAAGTGTGAGTTTTATTTCGTGTAAAATTTTTTATAATCGCGAATGCAGTCCTTCTACAAAAAGGTGATCGATTTCTGTGTTGCATTGCGCGCGATCTGGTGTGTAAGTGCGGAGCAGCCGATCTCGCTTTCAACCCTCCATCGGAAAGGAAAGAAAATGTTCGTAGAGTCCCGCGACATGTCGCAGCTGGCTGAAATCAAGGATCATATTGATTCACATGGTTTCGCCTCAGCTATCATCAAAGACCATGTCGCGATCGGATTCTCAAAAAAGCAGTCGGGCGGGGATAGTCCGGGCGTATTGAGGCAGAGAATTGTGCGCGTCCGGTCGCTGGATGAAGCCTGCTGCGCGATTGGCTGTTATTGCATGATGCGGCCTCACTAGGGGCGCCAAATTCTGTTGCATGCCTCGCCGGTGCGGCTAGTCTGCGTCACGCGAGGAGACAGCCCATGACAAATTTGAAGAACAAAACACTATTCATCACAGGCGCAAGCCGCGGCATCGGCCTGGCGATCGCGTTAAGGGCGGCGAAAGACGGCGCCAATATCGCCATCGCCGCCAAATCCGCCGAACCTCACAAACACCTGCCGGGAACGATCTATACCGCGGCGGAGGAAATCGAAGCGGCGGGCGGCAAAGCGCTGCCGATAGTGTGCGATATCCGCCATGAGGATCAGGTCCAGGCGGCGGTGGCGGCGACGGTCCAAAAATTCGGCGGCATCGATATTTGCATCAATAATGCGTCGGCGATTTCTCTGACCGGCACCGAGGCCACCGAGATGAAGCGGTGGGACCTGATGCATTCCATTAATGCGCGGGGGACTTTCCTGACGTCGAAGACCTGTATTCCGCATCTGAAGAAGGCGGAAAACCCGCATGTTCTGATGTTGTCGCCGCCGCTCGATATGAGCCCGAAATGGTTCGCCGGTCACACGGCCTACACCATGGCGAAATACGGCATGTCCATGTGCGTTCTCGGCATGGCGGCGGAATTTAAATCCGACGGCGTCGCCTTTAATGCGCTTTGGCCGCGCACGGCGATTGCAACGGCGGCGGTGAAATTCGCGCTTGGCGGAGACGCCATGATGCAGGCTTCGCGGAGTGTCGATATTCTGTCAGATGCAGCGCATCTTATCTTTACCAAATCCGCGAAGGAGTTCACGGGCAATTTCATAATCGATGACACGTTCCTTTATGAGAACGGCGTGACCGATTTCGAAAAATATCGAGTCGATCCTTCGAAGCAGCTGGCGCCGGATTTCTTTGTTCCGGATTCTTCCACACCGCCTCCTGGGGTCGCGGAAACCCTGATGAAGGGAATGCTGGGTTAGGTGAAGGTTGCGTCTCTACATATCCACCCGGTCAAATCGATGCGGGCTCTTGATGTGGACCGTGCGGATGTCGAGACGCGCGGTCTTGTCGGAGATCGCCGCTGGCTGGTGACCGATGAAGAGGGCGGTTTTCTGACCCAGCGAACCTGTTCGGCGCTCGCGAAAATAGATGCAATCTACGACGGCGCGGCGCTCCGGCTTTCCGACGGTGAAAGCGAGTGTGTCATCAATCCGCCTGCGGGGGGTGATCGATGCGACGTTACTGTCTGGAAAGATCAGGTGAACGCAGCCGGTGCGGGGCGAGAGGCTGATGACTGGCTAAGCGACGTTCTCGGCCGTCCCGCGCATTTGTACTATATGGATGATGATGCGCCCCGCATGACATCCGGCCGGTGGGGCGACCGGCGTCCGGTGAGCTTTGCTGACGGTTATCCGTTGCTGGTCGCAACAACCGCCTCCCTCGCAGCGCTGAATGAAGCCATGAAAGCGAGTGGCGGCGAGGCCGTATCCATGGCGCGCTTTCGTCCAAATATCGTCATTGACGGCGCCGATCCGTGGGCGGAAGATTTCTGGAAGGTTGTTCGCATCGGCGACATTGAGATTGAACTCGTCAAGCCATGCGACCGTTGCGTCATGACAACCCTTGACCCGTTGACAGGTGAAAAGCTGGGGCGCGACCCCTTGAAGACCTTGAGCAAGCTGCGCCGGTCGGCGCATCCGGATCTGTCAGGCGCGGTTCTGTTCGGCTGGAACGCCGGGCCACGCAGCGAGGGCGTTATCGCCGCCGGCGATACGGTGGAGGTTGTGGAGCGCCGTCCCGAAGGCTGGCCGCTCGCCTGATCGCGCTTAATGATGATGGTGATGAGGCTCGGTGTTGATCTTGCCGCACTTGCCGCATTTGATCACCGCGCCATGGGCGTCATGATGGCCCACATTCACAAGCAGCTTGGTCTTGCAACTGCCGCAGCGATAGGTTTCATCGCCGCCGCCCTCGCGCAAGGGTGTGCCAGCCGTGTGTTCTTCGACCTCAACGCCCTTAGCGCGTTCCGGGTCAATAACGATCATGTCGAATTGCGGCATGGAGGTCTCCGGGATGTTTCATTGTGCAGACTTATATACAATTCGTGCTGAAAACCTAGGGCGGCGCGTTCTCATGTGGCTACGCCCGGGGTAAGAAAAACATTATGACCACACTTTTATACACCCATTCCTCTTTCGGCGCCCATGAAGTGCCGCCCGGTCATGTGGAGCATCCCGGCCGCTACGCCGCCGTTGAAAAAATGCTGGCGTCTGGGGATTTCGCCTCCCTTGAGCGGCGCACCCCGCCGCGCGCAAGCGCCGACCAGGTTGAGCGCGTACATCCGGAGCGGTTCCGCGAATTGATTGAAGATAATTCGCCAGCCGAGGGGCTTGTTCAGTTCGATGCTGACACTTTTGCGGGCCCGCATTCCGTTGACGCAAGCTTGCGCGCTGCGGGCGGCGCCTGCGCGGCTGTCGATGCGCTCTATAAAGGCGAAGCGGCGAATGCGTTTATCGCCGCCCGCCCGCCGGGCCATCACGCAGAGCCTGAGCGAGCCATGGGGTTCTGTCTGTTCAACGGCGCTGCGATCGCCGCGCTCCATGCGCGCGCCGCGCATGGAGCCAAACGCGTCGCCGTCGTTGATTTCGATGTGCATCACGGCAACGGCACCGAGGCGGCGTTCTGGCATAATGAAGACGCTTTTTACGCCTCGTCCCATGAATGGCCGCAATATCCGGGGACGGGCCGCGCCAGTGACCGGGGCGGATTTGACAATATCGCCAACGCCCCGCTTGCGAGCGGAGAGGGCGGCCTCGCCTTTCGCCGGGCATGGGGGGAAACATTATTGCCGGCTCTGTCCGATTTCGGGCCGGAGCTGATTGTCATCTCCGCCGGGTTCGACGCCCATGCGGCGGACCCCCTGGGCGGATTGGCCCTGACGGAGGATGATTTCGCCTGGATCACGCGAGAAATCGCCGCGATCGCCAGGGACAAGGCCGGCGGGCGGCTGGTTTCGATCCTCGAGGGCGGTTACGATCTCAAAGCGCTGGCGGCCAGCGTCGCCGCCCATATCAACGTCTTGATGGACGGATGAAAACCGCGCCATAAGAGCGGCTGGGCAAAGCAGTAAAGTCATGACCGGCCGCATCATCACCGCACGCCACGGGCGTCCAAATCTGTCGCGCGACGTGACCATCACCGCGCGCGAATATGGCGATTGGTGGGCGCGTTACGACGAAAGCGGCCTTCACCCCGATGAACGCCCGCCCCAAGGGCTGATCGCCCTCGCCAAGGGCGCGCGGACCGTTCTTTCCTCCACCCTGCCGCGGGCCATTGAGACGGCGGCGCAGGCGACCGGCGGCGCCCGGGATGTCCCCGCCGATCCGATCTTTGTGGAGGCGCCCCTGCCGCCGCCGCCCTGGCCTGATTTTCTGAGACTGCGTCCCGGTCAGTGGGGCGTTGTCTCGCGCATTCTCTGGAGCCTTGGTTACGCGCCGCCCGGCGTTGAACATCACCGTGAGACCTGGACCCGGGTTGCGGAGATAGCGGACCGTCTCGGCGATCACGCCGCAAAGGGCGATGTGCTGCTTTGCGCTCACGGCTATCTCAACTGGATGATCGACCGCCAGCTTGTCCGCAATGGCTGGACCCGGACCGAACGTGACGGCGGCAATCACTACTGGTCCTGGCGGATTTATGAACCGCCCGGCGAAAAGCGTCCGGTCGGCGCGGAAGTCGCCGCTCAATAGGCCGGAGCCTGCGATTTCACCCCTTTGTTCGGGCTCGCGGGCGGAGGATTTCACGACTATCGCTTCAGGATTAGGCAAGCCCCGCCCGGCGCTGATTTGCTATGCTGAAACCAACAGATTTAACGAGGGAAGCCCCATGACAAACGCATCTCCAGCAGACCTTCAGCGCGTCTTTGACCTGCAAAGCGAAAACCAGTGGAACGTCAAAGCATCGAGCGCGGACGACCGCAAAGCCAAGCTCGCCAAGCTGAAAGACGCCGTCGCCGCGCATGCCGACGACATTGTCGCCGCGGTGCAGGCCGACACGCGAAAGCCGGAAGCCGAAATTCGCGTCACCGAAGTTGGCGGCGTCATGGGCAACATCCAGATGAATATCGACGGACTTGATGACTGGATGAAACCGCAAATGATCCAGCCCTCCGCCAACCCGGACGACAAGGCGAAAATCACCCATGAAGCGCGCGGCGTCTGTCTGATCCTCGGGCCGTGGAATTTCCCCCTCGGGCTGACCTTCGGACCGCTCGCCGCCGCCGTCGCCGCTGGCAATTGCGCCATGGTGAAGCTGACGGATCTGTGCCCCGCCACAGCCGCGATCGCCGGCAAGATCATCCGTGAGGTGTTCGACGAAAACGAGGTGGCGCTGTTCGAGGGCGATGTGTCGGTGGCGCAGGCGCTGTTGGAGCTGCCCTTCAACCATATTTTCTTCACCGGCTCGCCCCGCGTCGGCAAGCTCGTGATGGCGGCGGCGGCGAAAAACCTCGCCTCCGTCACGCTGGAGCTTGGCGGCAAGTCGCCGGTCATCGTCGATGAGAGCGCCGATATCGACAAGGTCGCTGCCGACCTCGCCCAGGCCAAACAGTTCAATGGCGGTCAGGCCTGTATCTGTCCCGATTATGTCTTCGTCAAAGACGCCCAGAAAGATGCCCTGACCAAAGGCTTCGCCGCGAAGGTGCAGGAAAATCTTTATACGGACGGAAGGCTGAACAAGGAGAATATCGCCCAGATCGTCAACAAGCGAAATTTCGACCGTGTCAAAAGCCTGTTTGACGATGCGGTGGCGAAGGGCGCGACTGTCGCCGCGGGCGGCGAGCTGGAGGCGGAAGACCTCACCGTTCATCCGACCATGCTGACCGGCGTCACCCCGCAGATGAAAATCATGCAGGAGGAGATTTTCGCCCCGCTGATCCCGGTGATGACCTACTCATCCTTGGATGAGGTCATCGGCTATATCGAGGCGCGCGACAAACCGCTGGCGCTCTATATCTACAGCAAGGATCAGGACACGGTGGACAAGGTGCTGGCCCGGACCTCATCGGGCGGCGTCACGGTCAATGGTGTTTTCTCCCACTATCTCGAAAGCCAGCTCCCCTTTGGCGGCGTCAACACCAGCGGCATCGGCTCCTATCACGGCGTCTTCGGCTTCAAGGCGTTCAGCCATGAGCGGGCTGTTTATATGCATCAGGGGTAGGGGGCGGGTCGATTTCGGTTTTGTCGCTTCGTGCCGATACGGCGCGATGGAAATAAACTCGAGTGGTGGACAAGCGCCTCTCGAATTCGACCGTAACACCCCACCCCTTGCCTAATTGCTGCATTGCGGTAAGACCCCGCAATGTTGACGATTTCGAACCTCGATTACCGTGTTGAGGCGCGCTCCCTGTTTGAAGGGGCGAGCGCCCAGATTTCCGATGGCTGGAAGGTCGGGCTTGTGGGCCGCAACGGCACGGGCAAGTCGACCCTGTTGCGCCTCATCCGCGAGGAGATCGCCAACCCCGCCGCCGACAGCGCCATCCGCATGTCGGCCAGGGCCTCGCTCGGCTGGGTCGCACAGGAGGTTGCGCCCACCGACGAGACCATTCTGGAGGTCGTGCTCGCCGCCGATCATGAGCGCCACGCCCTCTTGGCGGAGGCCGAGACGGCCGAAGACCCCATGCGCATCGCCGACATCCACACGCGCCTGATCGACATCGACGCCTGGTCCGCCGAAGCGCGCGCGGCCGAAGTTCTGAAAGGCCTCGGCTTTTCCGACGACGATCTCGCCCGCGCCACGCGCGAGTTCTCCGGCGGCTGGCGCATGCGCGCGGCGCTTGCGGGCGTGTTGTTCGCCGAGCCGGATCTGCTGCTGCTCGACGAACCGACCAACTATCTCGATCTTGAAGGCGCGGCCTGGCTTGAGGGCTATATCAAGAAATATCCGCATACGGTGCTTATCGTCTCTCACGACCGCGAATTGCTGAACCGTTGCGTCACCCACACTATGGCGCTGGAGCACAAACAACTGACCGTCTGTCCCGGCGGCTATGACGCCTGGCTGAAACTGCGCGCCATGAAAGTCGCCCAGCTTGAAAGCCAGCGCTCCAAACAGGAAGCCGAAAAGGCGCATTTGCAGGCCTTTGTCGATCGCTTCCGCGCCAAGGCGTCGAAGGCCCGGCAGGCGCAGTCGCGCGTCAAAAAGCTTGAAAAGATGCAGGATGTGTCGATCCCGCTGGCCGAGCGCACGACGCCGTTTCATTTCCCCGCGCCGAAGGACCAGCTTTCGCCGCCCATGCTGCATATCGCCGGCGCCGACCTTGGTTATGGCGATGATGCGCTGATCCTTGCCGATGTCGATCTGCGCGTCGACCCGGAAGACCGCATCGCCATTGTCGGCGCAAACGGTCAGGGCAAGACGACTCTGGTGAAGTCGATCGCCGGACGGTTGAAACTCATGGGCGGCGAGGTGACGGCGCCGCGCTCCATCCGCATCGGCTATTTCAGCCAGGACCAGCTTGACGAGCTGACCCTGGGCGACACGGTGCTCGACCATGTGCGCCGCGCGATGCCCAAGGAGACGCCCGTGGGTAAACAGCGCGCGCAGGCCGCCCAAATGGGGTTCTCTCATGAAAAAGTCGACACGACCGTTGAGAAATTATCGGGCGGCGAAAAGGTGCGATTGCTTCTCGGGCTGATGTCGCTTGATGCGCCGCATATCCTGATCCTCGACGAGCCGACGTCGCATCTCGACATCGATAGCCGAGAGGCGCTGATCTATGCGCTGAATGATTTTCCGGGCGCGGTGTTGTTGATCACCCACGATGTGTTTCTCGCCGAAGCGACCGCCGACCAGCTATGGCTGGTGAAGGATGGCGTGGCGAAACCCTACGCCGGCGATCTCGATGATTACCGCGCACTGATCACGCAGGCGGATAAGCGCAAAGCGGCTTAGACTTCTGTCGCGCTTTCCTGCGTCGCTGTGACGGTGAAATGAAACCCATTTACAGCCCAGGCGTCGTTGCGCTCTTCAACGTTAATCCGGTAGTCAACAGATCCGCGCTGGTGTTCAGCGGTCGCGCTGCACTCCGACGTAATTACCTTGCCGTCGCCGGTGGTCGTAGAAATGTTCGTTGAACAAGTGACCTCGCCCAGTTTCTCGAGATCACCGACAGCACGGGCGCCTTGCGTCATGAGCTTTACGACCTCTCCCTGGTTAAGTGTCTCCTTGAGAGTGTCGCTTGACCGCTCATAAACGGCATCGGCGTCCCAGACAGTTGCGATTGCTTCAATGGACTCGCGGGCATAGGCTTTGGCTTCCTCATCTGCGGGGCCAAGTTGCACCCCCATAAAAATTGCGAGGCCAATGACGAGAACAATAATGATGAGGAAGACGCCTCCAAGGAACGTCAGGAATTTTTTCATGAAAAGCGCCCCGCCACAGTAAAAACAGAAAAAAAGCTAATCTATTTTCAGATTTGTTCAAGCCTCGCTCATGTGACTGGCCCGGCAGGGAAATCGGATAAAAGTATAGCGGCTTAAGCTTTCGCCCAAGTGAAGCGGATTGTTTCGCTGAGGGGCGCCGCCATCCACTCTTTGGAAAGCGTCGCCAATCGCTCACGGATTCTGCCGGTTGTTGCTTCATCAAGCGCAATTGTCGGGACGAAAGAACCGGCGCAGGCGGCGTCGATGACGCTTTGCAAGGTTTGAAGATCGGCGGGGGCGCCCCAGAGATCAGCTTCGAAACATTCGACGATGCGTTCGGCCTGTAAAAGTTCAACGATAGAAGCGTCCGGTACTCGCGCCCGTTTGGCGCTGGCGTGGCCCGCCTTTTTGGCAAGCTCCTGAATGTCTTCGGGGTGCTTGCCTTGCGCGATCATGCCCCAGAAGGCGTTTTTAAGACCGAGTTCTTCCTCCACGACGACATGAACGGCGTCATGCGGAAAGAAGCCTTTCTTGGGAAAGGTCGTGTGCGCGGTGGTGCCGTCATCGCGTGTGATGCGGATATCATCGTGTTTGTCACCCTTGATGATGTCTATTTTCATTGCGTTCACGCAACCTGCCCTGCAGCCCATCCGGACGACCACGCCCACTGGAAATTATAACCGCCGAGCCAGCCGGTGACATCGACCGCCTCGCCAATGAAATATAGTCCGGGAACGGAATTGGCTTCCATGGTTTTGGAGGAGAGCCCGCCGGTGTCGATGCCGCCGAGTGTTACTTCCGCCGTGCGCCAGCCTTCGCTGCCTACAGGTTTGACGCGCCATTGTTTTACGGCGTCTGAAAGAACTTTGAGTTTTTTGTCGGAGGCGTCGCCGATCCGGCCTTCAAGTCCGGCGCGCGCCGCCGCCGCATCGGCGAGGCGTTTGGGCAAAAACGTCGCGAGCACCGTTTGCGGCTCCAGTTTGCCGGTGGTCTGACGGGCCGTGCGCAAACGCTCGAACACGTCCACATCCGGCGCGAGGTCTATCATGATGTCGTCGCTTTCGCGCCAATAGGATGAGATCTGCAGGATAGACGGGCCCGATATGCCGCGATGGGTGAACAGCAAGGCTTCGCGGAACGCCATACCGTTGCAGGAAACGCTCGCTTCGGTGCTGACGCCGGAGAGCGCTTTCATCTCGTCCAGCAAACCGCCGGTGAAGGTGAGGGGAACCAGCGCCGGGCGCGGTTTGACAATCTCAAGGCCGAACTGTCGCGCGGCGCCATAGGCGAAATCCGTTGCGCCCATTTTCGGGATCGACTTGCCGCCCGTGGCGATGACCAGCGATGAACAGGAAAGGGCGCCGCCGGTGGTCTTTAGCGCAAATCCATCCGATGTTTTCTCGATTTGGTCGACGCTGGTCGAGAGCCGCAATTCCACATTTGCCTCACGGACGTCATCGACCAGCATGTGGATGATGTCTTTGGAGGACGTGTCGCAAAAAAGCTGGCCCAGTGTTTTTTCGTGATAGGCGATGCCGCGCGCCTCGACCCGCTTGATGAAATCAGCGGCGGAGAACCGCTTCAGCGCCGACTTGCAAAAATGCGGGTTGGTTGAAAGGAAATGCTTCGGAGCGGCATGCACATTGGTGAAGTTACAGCGTCCCCCGCCGGAGATACGGATTTTCTCACCGGGGTGCTCGGCATGGTCAATGAGGATGGCGCGCCGTCCGCGCCGTCCGGCCTCGATGGCGCACATCATGCCGGCTGCGCCGGCGCCAATAATGATAATATCAAATTTGTTCATGGGGCCCGTTCTTATGGATTTTGCCTTGCCCCGCATAGGGGGAAACCAGTGTGCCCGCCTCCTATTGCCCGAGGGGGCGAGGGCCGCTAAACAGCCTTCATGGCTAAAGCACCTACTGACATCGCCGCGTTATCCTTTGAAAAAGCGCTCGCCGAGCTTGAAGACATTGTCCAGAAGCTTGAAAGCGGCGGTGCGGCGCTTGAAGAGTCAATCGCGCTTTATGAGCGCGGCGCGGCCCTGAAGGCCCATTGCGAAAAGACTCTCAAATCTGCGCAAGAGAAAATCGAAAAGATTGTTGTTGGCGCTGATGGAAAGCCGAAGACCGAAAAAGCGAGCTTTGAGTAATCAAAGCCCCGCGGCGCGGCTCGTCCAGAAGGTGAGGCCCGCGGCGGCGTAGGCCAGCGCAAACAGATAACCGAGCGCGAAGCCAGCCCATTTCCATGACCCTGTTTCCCGGCGGATCGTCGCCAGCGTCGCAAAACATTGCGGTGCAAACACATACCACGCGAGGAACGCCAGCGCGGTCGGCAGGCTCCATGCCGATTGCAGGGTTTCGGCAAGCCCTGAACTGTTCTCAGTGGCGCCATGAACGGCGTAGACGGTGCCGAGCGCGCCCACAGCGACCTCGCGCGCAGCCATGCCGGGAACGAGTGCGATCGCTATTTCCAGATTGAAGCCGATTGGCGCCAGCAACGGCTCCAGCAGGCTACCCAGGCGTCCGGCGTAACTTTCTTTCAGACTGGTCGCCGAGGCGGGATAGGCCGCGAGAAACCACAAGATGACGGAGGTCGTCAAAATCACCGTGCCGGCGCGCTTTAAAAAAGCCGATGCGCGTATCCACAGGCTGATGAAGAAATCCTTGGCGTTGGGGAGCTTGTAGGTCGGCAGCTCCATGATCAGCGGCTGCGAGCGCGCCTTGGCGATGGTCCGCTTGAAGATGAAGGCGATCAACACGGCGCTGATGATGCCTGTGATGTAGAGCGCAAAGAGAACGAGGCCTTGTAAATTGAACAGGCCGACTTTCTCGGCGGGAATAAACGCGCCGATAATGAGCGCATAAACGGGCAGGCGCGCCGAGCAAGTCATCAGCGGCGCAATCAGGATCGTGGTCAGCCGGTCGCGATCATTCTCGATGACACGCGAGGCCATGATGCCCGGAATAGCGCAGGCGAAACTCGACAACAGCGGAATGAAAGCGCGGCCGTTAAGTCCGAAACGATGCATGATCTCATCCATGAGAAACGCAGCGCGCGCCATATAGCCTGACGCTTCAAGGATCAGGATGAAGGTGAAAAGGATAATGATCTGCGGCAGGAAAACGATGACGCTGCCGACGCCAGCAATCACGCCGTCCACAAGAAGGTCATGGAGCCATCCGGGCGGCAGATGCGCGGCGATGAAATCGCCCAGCGCCCCGGCGCCGGCGTCGAGCATGTCCACCGGTCCGGCCGACCAGGTGTAGACCATCTGGAACATGGTGAAGAGCAGTGCGGCGAGGATGAACGGCCCCGCGATCGGATGAAGCACAACGCGGTCGATGGCGCGTGTGGCGCGGTTGAAAGGCGGTTCATAGGTAATGGCGGCGCTGGCGATGCGGCGCGCCTCGACCTGATGCTCGCGAACGTCTTCCGGGGCGGGAAAGTGGCCGGATGGCGGCATCGCAAATTCTTTTTGTCCAAGCGCCGCATCAAGTTTAGCGAGCAACGCCTCGCGGCCGGCTTTGCGGGTGGCGTTGGCGGTGACGACGGGAAGTCCCAACTCTTTTTCGAGCCGGTGAATGTCGATCTCAAGCCCGTCGCGGGTCGCCAGATCGAACATGTTGAGGACGACGATCATGGGCGCGCCGATCGCCCGCAACTGCAACACCGACTGAAGATGGGTGCGCAAGGTCGCCGCGTCGACCAGAGCAAGGATTAATTCCGGCGCCGTATCCAGTTTACCGAGGACAGTATCGAGGGCGAGCCGCTCATCGAGGGAGCGCGGCGACATGCCGTAAAAACCCGGCAAGTCGATCAGGTCGACATTGCGTCCCGCAGGCGTCGTAAACCGCCCATGGCGGGTTTCGACTGTGGCGCCTGGATAGTTTGCGACTTTGGCTCGCCCGCCAGTGAGGCCGTTAAAGAGTGTGGACTTGCCGCAATTCGGCGCGCCAACCAGAGCGATGCGCGTCGGCGCGGTGTCGGTGACGGCGGCGTTCATTGATCGAGTTCCACCTCGATGGCGCAGGCTTCTTCCGCGCGAAGGGCGATAAGGGTCCGGTTCAGCCTGACGCAGATCGGCGTTCGCGCCAGGGGGCCGAGATGGGCGAGCTCGACCGGGTCATCCTCCGCAAAGCCGATTTCGCGCAGTTTCGCCTCGATCAGGGGATCGGCGCCGCTGATCGCCGTCACCCGGCCAACGGCCCCTTTTTTCATGTCGGTCAGTTGCATAGAGGTTTCCTGAAGCGTCTATGTCGCTTTTTTGAGAATGACTTGCAATACGGGATTTCCCTTAGACCCTGCGGCGGATTGGCGGGGAATAGAGTCTAAGAGCGCCGGCAAAATTGAGAGCGGCCGACGATCCATGCATACTGATCGCGCCCGCGCCCATTAAGCCACAATGGGCTTCAAATCTCCGCGGGCTTGCCGCCTTTTCACCCCAATAGGGGTGGAGAAATCCTCGTGAAGCGTTAGAACGGTTCCTTACCGCAGCGCAGCGGGGGAGGGTCCGCAAGCGCCGGCGCCAAGTGTTGGTTTAATAAGAATAAAAGGGTTATCCCATGGCTGTTGAAACGCCGCTGCTCGACACCGTCAAATTCCCCGCAGATTTACGAAAGCTGGACAAGAGCGAATTGCGCCAGCTCGCGGATGAACTCCGGGCGGAAATGATTGACGCAGTGTCGGTAACCGGCGGCCATCTTGGCTCCGGGCTCGGCGTGGTCGAGCTGACGACGGCGATCCACTATGTCTTCAATACGCCGGATGACCGCCTCGTCTGGGACGTGGGTCACCAGTGCTACCCGCACAAGATTCTCACCGGTCGCCGCGATCGCATCCGCACCTTGAGGCAGGCCGGCGGTCTGTCCGGGTTTACGAAACGCGCGGAGAGTGAATACGACCCCTTTGGCGCCGCTCATGCGGCGACGTCGATTTCGGCGGCGACAGGCTTTGCGGAAGCGTCGCGTCACCTCAACAAGAACACGACCTCTATCGCCGTGATTGGCGACGGCTCCATGTCGGGCGGCATGGCCTATGAAGGGCTCAACAACGCCGGCCATCTGGGAAGCAAGCTCGTCGTCATCCTCAATGATAACGACATGTCGATTGCGCCGCCGGTCGGCGCCATGAGCGCGTATCTGGCGCGGGCGTCATCATCCGGCGTTTATCAGGGCTTCCGCACTTTCGGAAAACAGCTCGCAAAGCGTCTGCCCAAAGCGATCTACAAACAACTTGCCAAAGCCGAAGAATATGGCCGCGGCATGGTCTCCGGCGGCACCTTGTTTGAAGAGCTTGGGTTTTACTATGTGGGCCCGATTGACGGCCACAATCTCGACCAGCTGGTGCCGGTGCTGGAGAATGTGCGCGACATGAAAGAGGGCCCTGTGCTCGTCCATGTCGTGACGCGCAAGGGCGCGGGTTATCCGCCTGCAGAGGAATCCGCCGACAAATATCACGGCGTCGCCAAATTCGATGTGGTTTCCGGTAAGCAGCAAAAAGGCACGCCGAACGCCCCCGCCTATCAGAAAGTCTTCGGCAAGACCCTGATCAAGGAAGCGGAAAAGGACGACAAGATTATCGGCATCACCGCCGCAATGCCGTCCGGGACATCGCTCGACATGTTCGCCGAGGCGTTCCCGGATCGTTGTTACGATGTGGGCATCGCCGAACAGCACGCCGTCACCTTTGCGGCGGGTCTCGCCGGCGATGGGCTGCGCCCATTCTGCGCGATCTATTCGACGTTTCTGCAGCGCGCTTATGACAGCGTTGTTCATGATGTCGCTATTCAGAACCTGCCGGTCCGCTTTCCCATGGACCGCGCCGGTCTCGTGGGCGCTGACGGCGCTACCCATGCGGGCTCTTTCGACATCGCCTATCTCGGCTGCTTGCCGAATATGGTGATCATGGCGGCAGGCGATGAAGCTGAACTCGTTCACATGACGGCCACGGCCGCCGCGTTTGACGAAGGGCCGATCGCATTCCGTTATCCGCGCGGCGAGGGCGTCGGCGTTGATATGCCGGAGCAGGGCAAGATCCTGGAAATCGGCAAGGGCCGCATCGTGCGCGAAGGCACGAAAGTCGCGCTTCTGGCGCTTGGCGGGCGATTGCAGGAGGCGTTGAAGGCCGCCGACACGCTGGAGGCGCAAGGCATCTCCACGACAGTCGCCGATGCGCGCTTCGCAAAACCGCTCGACCATGATCTGATTATGCGTCTTGTGCGTGAGCATGAAGTGCTGATCACGATCGAAGAGGGCTCGCGCGGCGGGTTCGGCGCCTTTGTGCTGCACTTCCTTTCCGACTCCGGGCTTCTCGATACGGGCGTCAAAATCCGCACCATGCATCTTCCCGATGTATTCCAGGATCAGGATTCTCCCGCGAAGATGTACGACCATGCGCGGCTTAATGCGGTTCATATCGTCGAGCGCGCGCGCGAGGCTCTCGGTATGGAATCGAATGTCGTGAATCTGCGCGGCTGACCGACTCTGCCGGCCGGGATGCGATCGTCTCGCGCAAGGGAGACTGAGGTGAGCGAAGACCTGCCGAAACCGTCCATTCTGGTTATCATTCCGCCGCCTGTCTGGGCGCTTGTCTTCGTGTTGACAGTATGGCTGGCGGGGCGCGTTGCGGGGCTGACCGCGCCGCTTCATTTTCCCCTTGTAGGGTTGGCGATCTTCGCTATCGGGTTTCTGATTTCGGCTTCCGGGCGCCGCGCTTTCGCGCGCGCTGGAACGGAAGTGGTCCCGGCGTCGAAAAAGAATTCATCGCTGGTCGTCTCTGGTCCGTTTAACTATACGCGCAATCCCATGTATCTCGGCATCCTTGTCGCTACGCTCGGGCTGGCTTTTGTCATCGGGACGGGCTTGGCGTTTGCAGCGCCTGTTGTCTTCTTTCTGTTCGTGAATTTTATCTCCATCCCTTACGAAGAGGACAAAATGGAGCGCCAGTTTGGCGACGAATACCGTACCTATAAGGCTCGCGTGCGCCGCTGGATCTGAAGGAAGACCTCTATTCTTTCCAATCATCCGTCCCCTGAAAGAGATTTTCTCTTTTCAAGCGTTCCGATTTGCGGCTCAATAGGCCGGTTTTGAATGCAAAGGGGCGCTGAGTGGAAGACCTGTCACGCACGGAGCTGATGCTCTTTATTGCGGTTTATGTCGTCATTCAGATCGCAATCGGTCTGTGGTTTGCACGCGGCACCAAGAGCGATACCGACTATTACATCGCCGGCGGCAGGCTTGGGTATTTCCCCATCACCCTGTCGCTCTTCGCCACCTGGTTCGGGGCGGAGACAATCCTCGGTTCATCGGCGGCGGTCGCCGAGGGCGGTTTATCCGGCGCGCGGGCCGAACCGTTCGGTTACGCCCTTTGCCTCGTCGCCACCGCCTTTTTCGTGGCCGGCAAAATTCGCAGCCATGGCTATGTGACCATCGCCGACTTCTTCCTCGACCGGTTTGGCAAGCAGGCGGAATTCGTGACCGCGATCGTGCTTGTCGTAATTTCGGTCATATGGGCGGGCGCGCAATTGCTCGCCATCGCTGCGATTCTGGAAACGACACTCGGCCTTCCCGGTGTTTTAACGCTCTTCGCGGCTGCCGGCATTGTCATCTTTTATTCGATGTTCGCCGGCCTTATCGGCGATGTGGTGACCGATGTGGTGCAGGGACTGTTTTTGATGGGCGGCGTCGCTATTCTCTTCGCCGCCATAATTCATCAGTTTGGCGGGATTTCCGCCATGCTGTCGGTGATCGAACCGGAACAACTGCGTCTGATCGCGCCGGGTGAGTCCCTGTTCACGCGCGCTGACGCCTGGGCCATTCCCGTCATCGGCAGTCTCGTGACGCAGGAAATCATTACGCGTTTTCTCGCCGCCAAATCGACATCGGTGGCCAAAGCGGCGGCGTTTTCTGCGGCCGGGCTTTATATCGGAATTGGCATGATGCCGGTGCTGATCGGTCTTTCCGGCGCGCATCTGGATGTCCCCGGCGCAGCAGGCGACAATTTCATTCCGGCGATGGCGATTGAGTTTTTGCCGCCTGTGCTTGCGATTGTTTTTATCGGCGCGCTTTTCTCTGCAATTCTGTCGACTGTCGATTCTAACCTTCTGGCGGTTTCGTCACTTATCTCGATCAATATCCTGAAAAAACTTCATGCGCGCTCCAGTGAACGCCGTCAGCTCATGATTGCGCGTTTTGGTACCGCGTTCGCAGGCGTCGGTGCGCTCGCCGTAGCGCTCGGCGGCTCTGATATTTACGAGCTGATCGCGCTGACATCCGTATTCGGCCAAGGGGCGATCGTCGTGGCGACCTTGATCGGTCTGAGAACGCGATTTGGCGGCACAGCCGCGGCGCTCGCTTGCATCTATACCTGCGTCGCGTTCAACCTGGCGACGCTGCTTGTGCTGCCATTGCAGAGCGCCATGGCCGAAGGCTCCGCGCTGGGGCCTGCTTTGAGCGCAGTGCTCGCTGGTGACGTTGAGCCGATCGACGGCTATTTCATTTATTCGGTGCTCGCCTCGCTCGCCGCCTATGTGATCGCCGGCCTTCTTGAGCGGTCGTTCAGCAAGGCGCGCTAATCGCAATTCTCATGATGTGTGAAAAGCCCCGCCTTCCAGCGGGGCTTTTCCGATCACTGCGTATGCGAGGAACGACAGACGGGGTTACGCAGCGATCGATTTCTTTTGCGCCTTGTGTTCGCCTTCGCAGAATTCTTCGATAATTTTCTGGTTGAAAGCAGGCAGGTCATCGGGGTTGCGGCTTGTTACGAGGCCCGCATCCACGACGACTTCCTCGTCGCTGACTTGCGCGCCGGCGTTTTTCAGGTCCGGCTGAATAGCCGAATAGCCGGTCATTTTGCGGCCTTTTACGACCTCCGCTGTAATCAGCACCTGCGGACCGTGACATATTGCGGCCACAGGCAGTTTCTTGGCGAAGGCGCCGCGGACGAAGGCGATTACTTTCTCGTCGCTGCGCAGCGCGTCGGGATTATAAAGGCCGCCCGGGATCAGCACGCCGTCATAGTCATTGATGTCGGCATGGGTGATATCCTTCGTCACCTCAATAGCCTTGCCGCGCTCCATATGGTTGAAGCCCTGAATGGCGCCGTTTTTAAGAGAAATAATATCAATTTCGGCGCCTTCTTTTTTCAGCGCGTCCAGCGGGGAGAAAAGTTCCGATTCCTCAAACCCGTCTGTTGCGATAATGGCGATTTTTCTGTTCTGGAGTTTTGTCATAGCGTATCTCCTTTCGTTACAGCATTGCTTTGATGCTATGTGAAAGAAAACACGGGACGCCCACGCGTCGTTCCAGCAACTTTCCGGATTATCTTTTTCGAAAAGTGCAGCTTAGGACTTGAGGAAAGCCAGTAGGAACTCCACATCTGAGAAAGGTCCGCCGCGCCGTCGCTGGCCGAATTTGCGCTCGATGACGCGCGGATATTGACGCACGATCACCAAATCCATTGATGGAATGATATAAAGGCGCTGACCGCCGGCGCCGGCGGCCATAAACAAATCGCCGGGAAGCTCGCCGCGTCGGGGGTGGGTGAACATGTCCGACGCAACCGTCATCGTGCGTGATGCGTCAAGGGTCTCGTTGCTGGGCTGTTCATTAAGCCACCAGGTGAGACCGTAGCCTGCATTCACATCAGAGCCGATGAAATTTTCTGCAAGGGCGCCCCGGTCAACGAGTTGCATGCCTTCCCAGACGCCGCCCTGCAAAACAAATTGGCCAAAACGCGCCCACTCCCTTGCCGTGAAGTCGGCGCCGGACGGCAAGGTGGGGTAGCCTCCGCGTTCATTCCATTGCGCTGGGTGAATATTGAGGGGGTTGAGAATTCGCGCCTGCAGGTAGTCGATGGCGTTTTCATAAACGCCGCCCTCAACGGCCTGGACCTTGCGGCGCATGATCTCACCGAAGATCTGGAAATTCACCGGACCATATTCGAAGGCGGTGCCGGGCGGCGTGACAACGGGCAGGGCGATAGCATCGTCATAGGTGGGCGGACGGAAAACGCCCGTCGACTCAATTCCGCTCGTCAGGGAAAGCAGCTGGCGGATGGTGATTTGCGATTTTTGCGTATCGCTTCGCCATTCGGGCAGAGTGTCGGCGGCGCGTTCATCCAGAGACAAGAGACCGTCCATAACCGCGGCGGCGGCGATGACGCCTGAAAAGCTTTTCGTCCCGCTCGCAAGTTCGAAGGCTTTGTCGGGCTCGCCCTTATTGGGATAATTTTCAAATTCGAGGCGGCCCTTTTTCAACACCACCAGCGAGACGCCGCCTTTCTTGGCGTTATAGGCGGCGGCGTCGTTGACATCAGCCCTGGCGGGCGCACAGACGCCAAGGGCGGCGAGGCCGGCGAAAATGGCAAGGCGCATGACGTCTCTCCTTGGCGTTATACCTGACCGTGATTATACGATGATGCGTCGTTTATCCGTCGGAAATAATGCGCCTCGATCAATATCTCGTCCAGCAAGGATTAATGGAAAGTCGCGCCCGCGCGCAGGCGGCCATTGCTGAGGGCTTTGTTATGGTGAACGGCGCGGTTGCCGACAAATCCTCCCAGAAAGTTCCGGAAGGCGCGGACATCGCCGTCACCGGCGCTGCGCATGATTTTGTCTCGCGCGGCGGCGTGAAGCTGCAATCCGCGCTCGTGCATTTCAATTTCGATGTCTCGCGAAAAATCTGTCTTGACCTCGGCGCGTCAACCGGCGGCTTTACAGAAGTGCTGCTACGCGCTGGCGCGGCGAAGATTTACGCGGTCGATGTGGGGCAGGGACAGTTGCATCCGAGAATAGCCGGCGACCATCGCGTCGTGAATCTGGAGAAGACGCATGCGAAAGAGTTATCACCTGCGCTCATACCCGATCCGATTGCCATGATCGTCTGCGACGTCAGTTTCATCAGCCTAAAAAAGGCATTGCCATTTGCGCTGGCGCTGGCGGCGCCCGGTTGCACATTGGCGGCGCTCATCAAACCGCAATTCGAAGTTGGCCGTCAGGGCATCGGCAAAGGCGGGCTTGTGAAAGAGGGGCTTTCCGAGCCTTGTGCGCAAGATATGGCGCAATGGATTGAAAGCACAGGCTGGGCGGTTCATGGATTGATCGACAGTCCTATTCCCGGCGGTGACGGCAATAAGGAATTTCTTCTTGGCGCGACGAAGAAAAATTAAATCCCGGACCAAGGCGCCGGCGCCGGCAAAAATCGCAGAGGCGGAGATAGTTGAAAT
The DNA here is from genome assembly GCA_030426465.1 of Alphaproteobacteria bacterium. GTDB lineage: Bacteria > Pseudomonadota > Alphaproteobacteria > Caulobacterales > Parvularculaceae > Hyphococcus. Next base: position 5,515 of record JAUHYK010000002.1, on the reverse strand, counting down.
CGGCGCCCGCGGCGATGGCGTGGCGATTGTTGATGGCGAGAAAATATTCACGCCTTACAGCGCGCCGGGCGATGTTGCGCGCATTTCCTATCGCGGCGGTCGCGGCGAGATCGAGAGTCTGATCGCCGAGAGCCCTAACCGCGGCGTCGCCCCATGCCCGTATTATGGCGATTGTGGCGGCTGCGGCTTGCAGCACCTGTCGTTGGATTATTATCGAGACTGGAAACGAAAACTGGTCGTTGATGCGTTGGCGCGTGAAAATTTCAGCGAAGAGATCATCGCGCCAATGTACGCCTGCCCGCCTGCGTCCCGCCGACGCGCGGCATTCGCTGTGCGCCGAACCGCTGGGGGCGTTGTCTTTGGTTTTAACGAGCGTGGGGCGTCGCGCATTGTAGCTATCGACCACTGTCTCGTCCTGGCGCCGGCGCTCAGCGAAGCGGTCCCGCGATTGCTCGCGCTTGCGAGCGCTGCGCCGGCAAGATGGCGGACGTTCGATCTGCAGGTGACCTACTGCGACAATGGTCTTGATGTTGTGTTAACCGGCGGCGATGCATCTGACGATCTGACGGGCCCTGAGAGTATGGCGCTGACCGAGGCGGCGCAGGACGCAGGAATTGTGCGCCTTACGACCGACGGCGCCCCGCTCGCCATGTTTGAAATGCCTGTTGTGCGCTTTGGCGGCGCGCCGGTTGCCGTGGCGCCGGGCGGTTTTCTGCAGGCAAGCGCCGAAGGAGAGGCGGCGCTAACAAGCTTCGTTATTAATCATACAAAAGACGCGAAACGCATCGCTGATCTTTTCTCCGGTTGCGGAACTTTTGCGCTTCCCCTTGCTGGCGGCGCGGCGGTGAATGCGTTCGATTCCGATGCGCCAGCGATCGCTGCATTGGATGCAGCGTCGCGCAGCGCTGGTTTACGCTTTCCGCTAAGGGCTGAACGGCGCAATCTGTTCGAACGGCCGTTAAGCGCTGAAGAGCTGAAACCCTATGAAGCAGTGGTGTTCGACCCGCCTCGGGCGGGCGCCAGGGCGCAGGCGGAAACGCTGGCGCACTCTTCGGTCCCCGTTGTCGTCGGCGTCTCCTGCAATCCGGCGAGCTTCGCCCGTGATGCGAGCATTTTGCGGGCTGGCGGCTACAGCCTGTCGCAGCTTTTGCCCGTTGATCAGTTCGTGTTCTCGGCCCATGTTGAGCTTGCCGGGCTTTTCACGAAGGAGTGAGACATGGCGCCGCTCAATGCGATGATCGCCAATAGCGCAAAGCGCGCCGCCTATAGCGCCGGACAGGCGGCGCGGGTGCTCTGGTATACGGGGCATTACGCCTATGGCCGCCGCCTGATGGGGCCGCTTACTGATCCGGGCGACGCGCCCTATGCGGAAGAGTTCGGGCCCCTTGATCGGGACCGATTGAAAACCGCTTTCCGTGATGTGTTTCAGCGCGACTGGACGAATATCAAAGCCGGAATTTACAAAATGCCGGCGGAGCTTCGGCGTGCGCCGTCGCCGTCGAAACTGTGGCGGACCAGCCGCGATTATCTCCTCGATGCGCGCAAGGTTGCGCAGCGAAAATACGCCCGCGCTCATTCGGAAGTTCTGACCGATGCGGCGCGAGAGAAATACCCGCGTTACTATCTTCAGAATTTTCATTACCAGACCGATGGCTGGCTGACCGACGCATCCGCTGCGCGTTATGACATGCAAGTGGAGACATTGTTCACCGGCTCTGCGGCGGCCATGCGCCGGCAAGCCTTGCCCTTCGTGCGGAACGCCTTGACGGGAAGGGACGCCGGCGCCGTGTCGCTTCTTGATCTTGGGTGCGGCGGCGGCGGTTTTCTCGCCGATGTAAATGACAACTGGCCGATGCTGAAACTGACGGCGCTTGATTTATCGCCAGCCTATCTCGGCCGGGCGCGCAACGCGCTGGGCGGCGCAAAATATGTGAATTTCGTTCAACAGCCGGCCGAAAAGACAGGGCTCGCTGACGCTTCGTTTGACATCATCACCTCTGTTTATCTGTTCCATGAATTGCCGCCAAAGGTTCGGGCTGAGGTCGCGGCGGAAATCGCGCGCCTGTTAAAGCCGGGCGGTGTTTATATCCACACTGACACCATTCAATTTGGCGACGAGCCCGGGTTTGATATTCTCCTGGAAAATTTCCCACGCGGGTTTCACGAGCCTTATTACGACTCTTATTGCCGCACTGATTTGCCTTCGTTGTTCGGTGAGGCGGGGCTGGAAAAAATGGAGGAAACGCTGGCGTTCCTCACAAAAGTTACGGCGTTTCAGAAACCGGTTTAAGCACACGGTCCAGAAACGCATCTATATCCGCCGCTGTCCTGTCCGGGGCCTCTTCCATGGGGATGTGGCCGACGCCGTCATAGCGGATGACTTCAGCATTCGGCAGTCTTTCATCGAATGTCGTTGCGGCCGTTGCGTGGATCAGTGCGTCTTCTTCGCCCCAGATAATCAATGTCGGCGCGACAATGTTGTGAATTTCATCCGCAAAGGCCAGTTCACGATCCGCAAGCGCGCGTTGTCCCGCTGCTGCGCGGTTGCCGGGCAGGCGCAGGAGCTCCCAGTAACGGTCCACAACCTCATCTGTGATGATCGATTTCACGGAGACGGATTCAAGCGCTGATCGTTCGACTGCGGCGCGCGGCGTGAACTGCTTTAACAAAAACCGGCCAACGGGATTTTTTAAGAGGCGGAAACCGAGATTGAGCGCCGGTTCGCTTTCGCCCTCGCGCAAAGGCATGCCCGACGCGTCGAGCAGGATCAATGCTTCCACGCTTTCGGGATTGGCCAGCGCATAGCGCCAGGCGACCCAGCCGCCCATGGAGTTGCCTCCGAGAACGAAATGATCAAGCGAAAGCTCGTCGGCGACAAGATCAAGCGCTTGCGCCATACCGGCGAAGGAATAATCGTGATTTGCATTCGGACCGGTCAGCCCATGCCCTGGCTGGGTGTAGGTGATGACGCGATATTCATCACCTAATCGATCGACCAAAGGCTCCCATGTGTGCAGCGACGCCGCGGTGCCATGCACAAACACAATGGGAACGCCGTTCCTGTTTCCCTGGTCGCGATAGTGAACGCGCAAGCCATTTGGCCCTTCCACGAATTGCGAGGCTTCATTCGTATATTTCGCCTCCATTGCAGCAGGGTCCGTATCCGGCGTTCGCAGGAATATAAAAGCGCCAGCAAGGAGCGCAAAGAAGATGAGCGGAATGAGATAGCGTTTTTTCATGACTGCCTTTTACATGGTCATGCAGCAGCTCAAAACAGCCTTGCACAGGAGGGGATAGCGCGGCCTCATAGACTTCACCGCCGGGCTTTGGCAGGGTGCGTTGAACCGGATGAGGGGGGATCAATGCGTATTCTGGCTATAATGACGTTGCTGGCGCTTGGCGCTTGCGATGATGCAACCCCGATGGCACATGTTTCCGCCGTCATCGAAGATCCAAAGACCATTGATGACGATTTTCCGCCCGGCGTGGTCGAGCTTGGGATCGACAGTCATGGCGACCGGATGAACGGTCACCTTTATATGGCGAACGGGCCGGGACCGCACCCGACCGTGGTCCTGCTGCACGGCTTTCCGGGCAACGAAAAAAACCTCGATCTGGCGCAGGCGTTCCGGCGCGCCGGGTGGAACGTTTTGTTCTTTCACTATCGCGGCGCCTGGGGATCGGAAGGGATTTTCACCTTCAACGGCGCCATTGAAGACGTTGCTGCGGCGATCGATTTTCTCCGCGATCCCGCGAATGATCACCTGCGCGTTGACCCCGAGCATATTGCGCTGGTCGGTCATTCCATGGGCGGGTTCATGGCGCTACATGGCGGCGCGCGCGACGAGAAGGTGAAATGCATTGTCGGTCTGGCGGCGGCGAATTTCGGCGACCGCGCCAATCTCGCCAACACTGATCCGGAGGAGCTTGAAGGTTTCAAGCAATATTCCGATCAGCTCATTATGCTGAACGGGATTAGTGGCGATAGCGCGGTTGCGGAGCTCGCGGCAGCGGGGGAGAGCTTCGACAACAGATTACTGGCGCCAAATCTCGCCGGCAAAAGAATCTTCCTGATCGCGGGCGAGCGAGATCAGGCCGTGGATATTTCCGTTCACGAGCGCCACATGCGCGCCTTTCTTGACGCGCCGGATATTCAGATGACGGAGCTCCGTCTCGATGCGGACCATTCTTTCTCGTGGGACCGCTTGCGGCTCGCCCATGAAATTACGGCCTGGCTCGACCGGGAGTGCCGTTAAATTATCCACATTGCGCGCGATGAAGCAGCGCGTGATCCGCAAGGGTCAGCGCCACCATTGCGATGCCCACAGGCACGGCGCGGATGCCGACGCAGGGGTCGTGGCGGCCTTTGGTCTGAACGGTTGTTTCTTCGCCCTTGGCGTTGATCGTGCGGCGCGGCGTCAGGATTGATGAGGTCGGTTTCACCGCGAAGCGCACGACAATGTCTTGTCCCGACGAGATGCCGCCCAAAATGCCGCCCGCCTTGTTCGACAGGAAATGCGGGGCGCCGTCCTTCATGCGGATTTCATCGGCGTTCTCTTCACCGGTCAGCGCGGCGGCGTCCATGCCCGCGCCGATCTCCACGCCTTTGACGGCGTTGATCGACATCATGGCGCTGGCGAGGTCGGCGTCGAGCTTGCCGTAAACCGGCGCGCCAAGACCAGCTGGCGCCCCGGAGGCGACGACCTCAATCACGGCGCCGAGAGACGAGCCATCTTTGCGCGCTTCGTCGAGTTTTTCCGCCCAGAGTTCGGCGGCCGTCGCGTCGGCGCACCAGAACGGATTTTTATCGACATTCATCCAGTCGAAATTTTCGCGGTCGATTTTGTAAGGTCCCATCTGCACCATGGACGCGCGAATCCACACAGCGCTTTCAAACAGATGGGCGAGAATTTTTTCGGCGACAACACCGGCGGCGACACGCGCAGCGGTTTCGCGCGCGGATGAGCGTCCGCCGCCGCGGTAATCGCGAAATCCATATTTGGCGTCATAAGTGTAGTCGGCGTGCCCGGGGCGATATTTGTCGCGAATATCGGAATAGTCTTTTGAGCGCTGGTCCATATTTTCGATCATCAGGCTGATCGATGTCCCGGTGGTGCGCGGGCCGTCAGTGCGGTCATCCTCGAAAACGCCGGAGAGGATTTTGACCTCGTCAGGCTCTTTGCGCTGGGTCACGAATTTCGAGGTGCCGGGCTTGCGCTTGTCGAGCGCAATCTGGATGTCTTCCGCGCGCAGGATGATCCCCGGCGGGCAACCGTCAATGACGACGCCCAGCGCCGGCCCGTGGCTTTCGCCCCAGGTCGTAAACCGCAACATCCTGCCGAAAGAGTTGATAGACATGCCTGATCCGTATGACTCGCTTATCGCGCGCGATGAGCTTATAGCCAATCCCGCAAGAATTTCCTAACTCCCTGTTCTAAATGGAGTTGTTCTGGGCAAAGGAGCGAAAATGGCCGATCTCATCCCGCCGAGCCCGTCGGAAGAAGCTTACGCCGTC
>JAUHYK010000088.1 GCA_030426465.1 Alphaproteobacteria bacterium | reverse complement strand
ATGATTTCCACGGCGTCTTTTTTCAGCTTCAAGGCGATTTCGCCGCGTTTGAGACGCAGCGCCGCCTCGCCATAGACATCGCGTCGCCAGCCATGAAGGGCGGGGACGTCAGCCTCATCGTCGAGCGCGATGGCCTCGATATCGGCGCTGGAGGCGATCAGTTTGGGTGCGACATGAAAAGCTTCGCATTGACGTTTCAGGAGCACCTTCAACAGGTCCACCACATCCACCGGCGCCTTTTCCTTTTCGACCTTTTCGATCGCAGGCAGGTTATCGCGGGGGATTTCTATCCCTTCCTTGATGGCCTTCAGGATGGCCGAGCCGGACTTGGAGCGTTCAAAACCTGAAGGGATCGACCGGGCGCGGGCGAGGGATTTTGCGTCGCTGGGCTGAAGCCGGGCGAGTTCGAAAATTGACTCGTCCTTCAAGACGCGGCTCCGGGGCGTGTCTTTGGTTTGCGCCTCCTGCTCGCGCCATTCCGCGAGCTTCATGACGACGCCGATTTCTTTCGGGCGCACGCCGCGCAATTTCAATCTTTTCCAGGCGCTCTCGGGCTGGACATGGTAGAGACCGCCATCGTTCAGCGCCTCCATTTCTTCCTCGACCCATTTGCGCCGCTCGCGCTTTTCAAGGGTCTCGGTCAGGAGCGGGAAGGCGTCGCGCAGATGCGTCACGTCGGAGAGCGCATAGGTGAGCTGTGCATCGGTAAGCGGACGGCGCGCCCAGTCAGTAAAGCGCGAGCCCTTGTCGATCTTCGCCTTCAACAGCGTGCGCATCAGCGGCTCATAGCCGATCTGGTCGCCAAAGCCGCAGGCCATGGCCGCGATCTGTGTATCAAACAGGGGCGCCGGCACATCGCCGATGAGGCGGTAAAAAATCTCAAGGTCCTGACGGGCCGCATGGAAGACCTTTACCACCTTCTTGTCGGTCATGAGATCGAGAAAAGGCGCCAGATCCAGCTTGTCGGCGAGCGGGTCGATTATCGCCTCTTCGCCGTCGCCCGCCGCCTGTATCAGGCAGAGGATCGGCCAATAGGTTTTTTCCCGCATGAACTCGGTGTCGACCGCGACAAAGGGCTGTTTGCGGAGCGCCTTGGAAAACCGGGCCAATTCGTCTGTGGTGGAGATAACTTGCATGGATGGCGCTTCTATCGGCGTGGGCGGGCCCCTGCAAGCATCCTTCGGCGCAGCAAAAACGCGCAACTTGTTCTGGACCCGGACCGGGCTGGCCGCCCTGTGGAAAATGAGACGGGCGGGGGCCGGACATTAACGCCAAATGTAAAGGGAGCTTTACTTTTCCACCTTTGGCGCAAAGCAGTCGTCTCGCTTTCGAACCTCACCGCGCGGCCTTGACATTGCATGTGGTAATCGCCACTCCGGCGCGACTAATTTCAGTGGGGAATAGAATGCACGCCTATCGTAGCCACACCTGTGGAGAATTGCGCAAAACCGAGGTTGGCGAGACCGTTCGCCTCTCAGGCTGGGTCCATCGCAAGCGCGACCATGGGGGGCTCCTGTTTATCGATCTGCGCGATCATTACGGGCTGACACAGCTCGTGGTTGAGCCTGAAGCGGCGTTCTTCGCCGAGGTGGAGAAGGTCCGCCAGGAAAGCGTCATCATGATCGACGGCCGCGTGGTCGCGCGCGACGCCGAGGCTGTGAACCCGAATCTGCCGACGGGCGATATCGAAGTCCGTATCGATGCGTTTGAGGTGTTGTCCAGCGCCGACGAGTTGCCGCTGCCTGTCTTTGGCGAGCCTGACTATCCCGAAGACATCCGGATGACCCACCGTTATCTTGATCTCCGCCGTGAGACACTGCACCGGAACATCATGATCCGCTCCCAGATCATTACCGCGATCCGGGGCGGTATGGAAAAAGCAGGCTTCACCGAATTTCAAACACCGATCCTGACGGCGTCGTCGCCGGAGGGCGCGCGCGACTTCCTCGTGCCGTCGCGGCTTCATCCCGGAAAATTCTACGCGCTGCCCCAGGCGCCGCAGATTTTCAAACAGCTCATCATGGTGTCGGGCTTCGACCGCTATTTCCAGATCGCGCCATGCTTCCGCGACGAGGATGCGCGCGCTGACCGTTCCGCCGGCGAGTTTTATCAGCTCGACCTGGAGATGAGCTTCGTTGAGCGTCAGGATGTGTTTGACGCCGTCGGCCCCGTCATGGAGCAAACCTTCAAGTCTTTTGCCGGTGACCGTGCGGTGACGAATTATCCGTTCCCGCTGATCCCTTATGATGAGGCGATGCTGAAATACGGTTCCGATAAACCGGACCTTCGCTGCCCCATCGAAATGCAGATTGTGTCGGATCATTTCCGCGGGTCGGGCTTCAAGATCTTTGCGCAGATTCTCGACGCCGATCCGAAAAACGAAATCCGCGCCATTCCAGCGCCGGGCGGCGGCTCTCGCGCCTTCTGCGACCGCATGAATTCCTTCGCCCAGAAGGAAGGTCTGCCGGGCATGGGCTACATGATCTTCGACGAAAACGAAGTGAAAGGCCCGCTGGCGAAGAACATCGGTCCGGAACGCGCCGAAGCGGTGCGCGCGCAGCTTGGCATGAAAGCCGGCGACGCGGCGTTCTTCCTTGCGGGCAAGCCGGAGGATTTCCAGGCGGTCGCCGCGAAGGCGCGCGTGGTTATCGGCGAGGAGCTGGGCCTCACCGACAAGAACAAGTTCGAGATGGCCTGGATCGTCGACTTTCCCATGTATGAATGGGACGAGGAAAACAAAAAGGTCGAGTTCGGCCACAACCCGTTTTCCATGCCCCAGGGCGGTCTCGAAGCGCTCGAAAGCGCGAAGACCGACGAGGATTATCTGGCGATCAAGGCCTATCAATATGACCTCGTATGTAACGGATATGAGCTTGGCTCCGGCGCGATCCGGAACCATCGCCCCGACATCATGTACAAAGCCTTTGACGTCGCCGGATACGGCAAGGAAGTCGTCGAGGATAAGTTTGGCGGCATGTTGAATGCGTTCAAATATGGCGCGCCGCCCCACGGGGGTTGCGCCATGGGTATTGAGCGGATCGTGATGCTGCTATGCGACCAGGTGAATATTCGCGAAGTAACGATGTTCCCGATGACGCAACAGGCTGAAGATCTGTTGCTTCATGCGCCGATCGAAGCGTCGCCGGAGCAATTGAAGGACGTTCACATCCGTGTCGTGATGCCGATCACGGAAAAGAAAGACTAAAGGGCGAGGCCCCGAAGGGAAGCAATGATCAAGATCTCAAGCGATTTCGACAGCGGCAATATTGTCTGCACAAGCGCCGAAAATCCGTCGAATATCGAGCTTGAGATCAAACCCGACGGCAAGGCCAACTTCTTTCAGTGGTTTTTCTATTGTGTTGAAGGCGCGCAGGGGCAAGCCCTGACGATGCGCCTCACCAACGCGCAAGGCTCGTCTTACCTTGGCGGTTGGAAAGACTACCGCGCCGTGGCTTCCTATGATCAGGATGAATGGTTCCGCGTGGATACGGCGTTTGACGGCCGCGAGCTGACGATTACGCACGAGCCGGAAAAAGACAAAATCTACTACGCCTATTTCGCGCCTTATCCGACCAGCCGTTACCGCACCTATATCGAAAACATCAAAGAGTCGCCTGTGCTCTCGCACGAAGTTCTTGGTGAAACGCTGGACGGTCAGGAAATCGATTATTTCAAAGCCGGCGAGGGCGCGCGGCAATTCTGGGTGATTGCGCGCCAGCATCCGGGCGAGACCATGGGCTCGTGGTGGATGGAAGGCTTTCTGGAACGTCTCACCGATGAGGCGGACGGCGGCGCCAAGACCCTGTTGGAGCAGGCGACCGTCCATTTAGTGCCTTGCATGAATCTCGACGGCGCCAAGCGCGGTCACCTGCGCACCAACGCCGCCGGAAAAGATCTCAATCGCGCCTGGCGCAATGCGAGCCTGGAGGAAAGCCCGGAAGTCTTCCTCACGCGCGAAAAGATGCGCGAGACGGGTGTAGACTTTTTCCTCGACGTTCACGGAGACGAGGCGATCCCCAATAACTTTCTCGACAATGCTTTTGGCATTCCGTCATGGGATGAGCGTCACGAAAAGCTGTTCAGCACCTATTCATCGCGCCTGTTGGGTATCTCCAAGGACTTTCAAACCAAACAGGGCTATCCGCCCGCCGCGCCCGGCAAGGCCAATCTTGATATCGCCAATTCCTATGTGGCGGAGACGTGGAATTGCCTTTCCATGACCCTCGAAATGCCGTTCAAGGACGCCAATGTGAACCCGGACCCGGTTCATGGCTGGTCGCCTGAACGCTGCCGCAATTTTGCGCGGGAGCATCTGACGGTGATGTCGGAAATCGTCGAGATCGTGCGCTGAAAGAACCCGCCCCTATAGGGCGAGCCGCTGCTTCGGGAATTCATCACTTCTGTTGAAAAACGGCTATTTTGCCCAGTGTTGGTGAATAGTTATCCACCAGTTTCGAGGCTGGGTTACGATCATGTTCGACAGAAATTAAGGCCCAACGCACGCGCCGCGGCTTGACCGTGGCGTCCGGCCGCGTCTGGGCGATGGTCCTCGCGATCATGCCATGGGGAAGTGAACTTCGCGGAAAGAGGAAAGATGGCGAAGCAGAAAATTCCAAATGGCGCCACATGGCCTTCAACCCCGCATGGATCAAGGGCGCATTTTGGCGGCGAGGGCGTTTCGGCGGGCCGGACGCAGCGCCCATATATCGCGGGGGGCCGCCCTCGCGCCGGGAGAGCGAATTCAGTATGAAGAGCAGCAAATCAGAGGAATCATGACCCCAGAAATCGGACATTTCGCGCTGATCCTCGCCTTTATACTGGCGCTGGTGCAGGGGCCTGTCCTGTTCCTGAGCGCCAAGGGGGAGGACGCGCGTTTCGCCGCCTTCGGGCAGCGCGTCACGGTCCTGATTTTCGTGCTCGTTGCGGTTTCGTTTTTCAGCCTGATGCACGCTTACGCCGTTTCGGACTTTTCTGTTTCGAATGTTTTTCAGAACTCTCATTCGGCGAAGCCCTTCATTTACAAGCTCACCGGGACCTGGGCGAACCATGAAGGCTCAATGCTGCTCTGGGCGCTGATCTTGACGCTGTTCAGTGCGGTGCTCGCGGCGCAAGGGCGCGCGGCGCCGCGTGATCTCTTATTGCTGACGCTTGGCGTTCAGGCGCTGATTGTCTCCGCTTTTCTCGCTTTCATTCTGTTCACGTCCAATCCTTTTCTGCGGCTGTTTCCGGCGCCGGCCGATGGGACGGGATTGAACCCGTTGCTGCAGGACCCCGGCCTCGCGATCCACCCGCCATTTCTCTATCTCGGCTATGTTGGATTTTCGATCCCGTTTTCTTTCGCGGTGGCGGCGCTTATTCGCGGCAAGGCCGACACGGTCTGGGCGCGGCTGGTGCGGCCCTGGGCGCTTATCGCCTGGGTGTTTCTCACTATCGGCATCGCGCTCGGGAGCTGGTGGGCCTATTACGAACTTGGCTGGGGTGGCTGGTGGGCCTGGGACCCGGTCGAGAATGCGTCTCTGATGCCATGGCTTGCGGGCACCGCGCTGATCCATTCTGTTCGCGTCGTTGAAAGGCGCGACGCTATGAAGGGGTGGGCGGTCCTGCTTGCCATTACGGCGTTTTCGCTCAGTCTTGTAGGCACCTTCCTTGTGCGCTCGGGCGTCATCACCTCGGTGCACGCCTTTGCAGTGGACCCTGCGCGCGGCGTGTTCATTCTGATGATCTTGATGGCCGCGATCGGTGGATCGCTGAGCCTTTTTGCAATGCGGGCGAACTCACTCACCGCGACGGGCGCCTTCGTGTCAGTCAGCCGCGAGGGTGCGCTGGTCGTCAATAATGTGCTGATGCTCGTGGCTTGCGCCGTTGTTTTCGTCGGAACGTTCTACCCGTTGTTCATTGATGTGTTATCGGGCGAGAAAATTTCTGTCGGCGCTCCCTATTTCAATTTCATCTTTGCGCCGCTGGCTTCTGTAACGCTGATCCTTGCGGCAGTCGGGACGTTGCTTGCCTGGAAGAAGGCTGATCTTGGCGCCAGCGTCAAAAAACTCCTGCCTGCTGGCGCGGCGGCGCTTGTCATGGCGATCATCGTCGCCGTGATCGCCGACCGGGCGGCGCTGAGCGGCGCCTTCGCGATGGGGCTCGTCGTCTGGCTTGCTGGCGGGGCGGTGATCGACATCGCCGGGCGCATCAACCTGTTCCGGGCGCCGTTCGCCCAGAGCCTCGCCCGCGCCAAGGGCCTTCCGGGCGCCGCCTGGGGCGCCGCAATCGCTCATACGGGCATTGCGTTGTTTGCGGTCGGCGCCGCCAGTATGAGCCTTTGGAAAACCGAAGTCGTTCAGTTGATGGCCGAAGGCGATAGGGCTGAAATCGCAGGCTACGCTGTCACCTTGCAATCGGTAGAGCGCATTAGCGGGCCAAATTACGAAGCCGAACGCGCAACCTTTCTCGCCACAAAAAACGACCAACGTGTTTTGCTGGCGGGAGAGCGGCGGTTTTATCCCGTGCGCGGGATGGAGACGAGTGAAGCGGCGATCCGCGCGCGCGGCATGAACGATCTTTATATATCTTTCGGGGCCAATAGTTCCGGCAATGGCTGGCCAGTGCGGTTATTCTTCAATCCCCTTGTCGGATTTTTATGGCTTGGCGCGGCGGTAACCGCCTTTGGGGGACTCATCGCGTTTGGCGACCGGGGCCGTAAGCCGGCAAAGCTGCGGGACAAAAAAACGGCGCCTGCAGTAGTTGAGGCGGCGCCGGCATGAACCGTGTTGTCCTGATTATTCCAGTAGTTCTGTTTGCTGTTATCGGCGCCTTTTTCGCGTGGGGCCTGACGCGCGATCCGACCGCAATTCCTTCGCAACTGATCGACAAGCCATTGCCGCAATTTGAAATGGCGGCGATTGAAGGGCTGGATCAGGGATTTTCCTCTGATGAATTGAAAAAGGGTGAGGTTGTTCTTCTCAATGTCTTCGGATCGTGGTGTGTAAGCTGCCATATTGAACATCCGTTTCTGATGCAGCTTGCGCAAAACGACACTATCAAGATTTACGGCCTCAACTGGAAAGACGAACCGGGAAAAGGCAAGGAATGGCTCGACCGCCTAGGCAATCCCTACACCAAAGTCGGTGATGATTATTCCGGCCGTGTCGCCCTCGATCTCGGCGTGACTGGCGCGCCGGAGACTTTCGTGATCGATAAAGAGGGTAAGGTGCGTTTCCGCGTTGCGATGCCGATTACCGAACAATATTGGAACAACACGCTTGGCCCCATGATTGAGGAGCTTCGCAGTCAATGAAAGCGGTTGCTCTTTTCCTTATGCTGCTTTTCCTGGGCGTTGCGAACGCCGCTGAACCGGACGAATTGCTCGATGACCCCGTGCTTGAAGCGCGCGCGGAAAAAATCGACGCGCAATTGCGCTGCGTTGTCTGTCAAAGCCAGTCGATTGCGGAATCAAATGCGCCGCTGGCGAAAGACTTGCGGCTCCTCGTGCGAGAGCGGCTTGTCGCCGGCGACACGAATAAGGAAGTCATCGCTTATGTTGTCGAGCGCTATGGCGATTATGTGCTTTTGAAGCCGCCAGTGCAAGGAAACACGCTGTTTCTGTGGGCGTTTCCGGCGCTGGCGCTTGCCGCAGGCGGGGCGGGCGCATTTTTCTTTTTGCGCCGTCCAAAACCGGTTGCAGCAACACCCATAAACGATGAAGACGAACAGGAAATTGACCGTCTTCTGGAAGAGCGTGGCTGATGCTCTGGATTGTCATGCTTTTTTTCGCAGTTGTGGCGCTCGGCCTGTTGATTGAGCCTTTCTTGCGCGCGCGCGCAGGGGCGGAACCGTTGGACGAAGAAGATTATCTGGCCGCGCAGATCGCCGATATCGCCCGCGACCGGGAAGCGGGACTTATCATTGCAGAAGAGGCCGACATTGCTGAAAAAGAAGCGCGCCGGCGTCTTCTTGCGGCGCATCGGGCGGCGGAAAAGAAATTAATAAAGGCAACCGGCAAATCCGTTCAATATGTAGCGATGGCGCTTACTGCGGCCGCGCCGCTCGCGGCGTTTGTTCTATACGGGGTGCTCGGCAATCCCGCTCGAGAAGAAACGCTGGCGGGTCAGGAAATTGCAGCGCGATCGCGGGCGCAAATGGCGGCGGATATGTCACCCGATGATCGCGCGCAAATGATTGCCGGTATGGTGCAGGGGCTCGCCGCGCGTCTTGAAGAGGATCCAGACGATGTCGAAGGCTGGACCATGCTTGCGCGTTCTTATGCTGTGATGGAAGATTATGAGGAAAGTGCGAATGCTTATGCAAAGGCAATCGCACTTTCGCCTGAAGATCGCGAACTTTATATGGGTCGCGTGCAGGCGCTGGTCGCGGCAAGCGCCGCCAGAGGCGAGCCAATTGATCAGCAGGCGGAGGAAGCTGTCGAAGCGCTCGCGGCGCTCGATGAAGACAATCCCTTTGCGCTTTATTTTCAAGGGCTCGTCGCCAGCCAGCGCGGGGATGCTGAAGCGGCGCGAAATTATTGGTCGCGGCTTGTCACCATGATGCCTGAAGACGCGCCGGAACGCGCGCGTATTGTGGAAATGATCAACGCCCTGTGAAGCATTAGATAAATTCGTTGCGCTGCAATAAGTGTGACGTGCATCACCCTTTGCCGGGGAAAGGTTGATCGTCGTCTTGCTTCGGCGCTGCGACCCGGCATAGGGTTTTGCGTTGCGCCAGCCTATCGGCGTCGCGAGGGGATTTAGGGCAGGATTACGACTAATGAATGACGTCGCGTTCGTCTTTGCGCTGTTATTGACCTATCAGGCCAAGCATTTCATCAGCGACTACCTTCTGCAAACCACCTGGATGGCCAATGGCAAAATGAAGCCGGGCTGGGGGTTTTTGTATCCACTGACATTGCATGTGCTGATCCACGCGCTCCTGACGCTGACGATTGTGCTGGTCGTCAATCCACATCTGTGGTGGCTGGCGCTGGTCGACTTCGGCGCGCATTTCACCATGGACCGGATCAAATCCGCGCGCGGGCTGCTTGGCCGTTTTGGAAACCCTCAAAAACAGTCTTTCTGGATTTCTTTCGGTTTCGATCAGATGGTTCACCATCTAACCCATTATTTTATCATCTGGCAGTTAGTGACGAACCGGTAAGGTGCTGAAAAAGCCCTGCTTTCGCCGTAGTTTCATGGTTAATGTCGGATAGAAAACGGTTGCGGGGGAAATTGCTGCATCGCATAGTCTTGTGAGAGAGACATCGCTGAACGCGCCGCATGCGCGTTTGCGCTGTTTGGGAATGGCGACTTACCTGGAGCGCAGCTTCGCTGCGCCGGGCAAGGGGGAAGTTTATGGGAGAGAAATCCCGAAAATCAGTATTTGGGCCAGTCGGTTTCGCGGTGCTGGCGGCTGTTTCAGCGTCTGGCGCTGCGATGGCGCAGGAGCCGGAGGAAGCGGCGCGTGAGGCTGTTGATCGCGACCTTTACGAAGCGCAGCGCGATCTGCAGACGAACCGGTATCGGGGCGGGCGCATTCCATTCGAACAGATTTTGTCCGCGCCGGAAAATGTTCAACTGAATATTGATTACGCCCGTCAACAGATTGCGGCGGGCGACCTCAAAGAAGCCGGCGCCACGCTGGAGCGCATTCTGCTTCTCAATCCCACCTATTACGACGTGCGCGTTTTATACGGATTGGTGCTCTACCGCCTCGGGCTTTACGATCGCGCCCGCTATGAGCTTGAACTGGCGCTTGAAAGCGGTGAGTTGCCGGGGCCATTGGCGGCGGAGGCGGAGACTTATCTCAAACGCATCCGTTATGAACAGCGTCCGACGCGCGGCGCTCTGACGATCACCACCGGCGTCGACTACGAGACCAACCGCAATCAATCGCCGTCGGGTGGAGAGGTTTTGTTCTCGCTGCCCAATCCATTCGTTCCGGGGCAGTTTGCCACCACGACGCTCGGCGCCAATCCAAAGGTCGATGACTTTGCATTCGTCGTTTCGGCGCAGGGCCGGTTGCAGCATGACCTTGGCACCCAGGAGGGAAGCCTTCTTCATGCGGATGTCGGCTTTTATCATTCTGACAAGATGGAGGTCGACAATCTCGATCTCGATGTCGCGACGCTGGCGGTCGGCGGCACCTGGTATTCCGGCAACTGGTCGTTCACCCCGCGTGTGCGCGGCGGGTTTTACTGGCTCGATGGCGATGATTATCTCGCGACCTATGGCGGCGACTTTGAGGTCGCCTATCGCTGGACCCCGCGCTTTATGACTTATGCGAATGCGCGCGGCGAATATGAGGATTTTCGCGACACCAGTAATTTTGGCGCTGCGAGCGAACGCACTGGCAGGCGTATCAGCGGACGGCTGGGCGCCACATGGCGTTTCACCTCAAGCCAGAAGCTGACAGTGGAAGGTCTTTACGCCGATAAAAACGGCGAAGAGCCTTATGAATCCTATAATCGCTACGGCGTCCATGCGCAGCATAGCTGGCTGCTTGGTCGCGGCGCCTTCTCGATGGTTGGCGTCTGGGCGGAAAATTCCGCCTATGATGGGCCGGACAATTTCATCACGCCGCTGATCACGCGGGATGAATGGCTTTACCGGGGCCGCTTCACGCTGGGCGCGCCGATTTCTTTCTTTGCGCCGGGCCTGCCGGAAGCGGTCAAAGACATCACCCTCATCGCTCAATATGAATATGAGACGGTGGACTCCAACATTATCAACTTCGATTACGAAACGCATAAAGCCGCGTTCCTGATTTCGAAGCGAATTGCGTTTTAGGGGGACGGCATGAAACAGACTCAAATCGCCTCCATGTTGAAAGCAACCGCCGCAGCGGCGGCGCTGGTTCTTTTCGCGGCGCCTGTGATGGCGGCGGAATGTTTCGACGAGGATACGGACGATCCGAAAGCTGGGAATGCGACTGCCGTCGTCGGTCCCGAAGTCGGCGTGTCCCGTAGCTCGCGAAGCGGCGTGTTCCGCCCGGAGTCCGGCGACGATATGTTCTCCGAAGACTATGTACGCACGGGCGACGACTCGCACTTACAGCTCAAGCTGTGCGACTGGAGCACCTACTCATTCTCGCCGAATTCAGAATCGGCCATCAACGAATTCTATGACGCCAGCGGCGCCGGGCGTCGGCGGGTCGTCAATTTTGTACGCGGCGGCGTGCGATATTCATCGGGCCGCGATACAGAGCCCGGAACAACGGAAGTTGAAATTCAGGACAGCGGCGTCACCATGGGTGTACGCGGCACCAATGTCATTGTCGTCGAAATCGACGGTTTTGTGTATGCGCTGCTCGAAGGACCTTTGCGCGACAATAGCGGGCTTTCGCCGAAAGGGCTTGTGGATTTCTGGACCGACGAAAATCGGGACCGGATCGAAGCGAGCCTGAAGCGTCCGGGCTGGATCGTGCGTATTGGTCCTGATGGCGTCTCCGAACCGTATCGCGCTGACGAAGAACTGCTGAAAAAAATCTATGACGCGTTCCTGCCCGTCATTCCGGAAGGTGATGGCGATGAACAGGATTACGCTGGCGATCCTCTCAATGAGTCCGGTCAGGGAACTCAGGAAGGCGATGACGGCCAGCAACATGCGAGCAAGCGCGGGCTGCAAAAAAATAGTGATACGGAATATTATCCGGAACGGCCTTTCGGGAATGATGAGGGTGATCCTGATTTTATGGTCCCGGTCGGCGATATCCTGCCGCTGGACCTCCTTGATGATTACGCCGGGCTGCAAACAAGCCCGGACGGAAACCTGTTCGTCATTGCGCCTGCGCAACTAACGGTCGGATCCGGTTCGTCGCCGGTAACGCAGGACGGGATCGTCATGTTCCAGATTGCGATCGACTGGACGAACCGCACCATCGCGCCAGAGGCGCTGGCCTCCTTTGTGAAATTTGATTTCACCGTAACCGATCCGAACGATCTTACACAGCGCAGCATGACCGGTGTTGAACCCTCGCCGGAGGTGATAGCAGCTTTCCTGGAAGCGCAACTTGCGAGCGCCGGCATTCCTTTCATGCTGGGTGAGGGTGGTCTTTCGACATTTGATAC
Organism: Alphaproteobacteria bacterium; assembly: GCA_030426465.1. Lineage (GTDB taxonomy): Bacteria > Pseudomonadota > Alphaproteobacteria > Caulobacterales > Parvularculaceae > Hyphococcus. The sequence goes on along the minus strand of JAUHYK010000088.1, from coordinate 6,667 downwards.
GCCGGCTTACAGCCTGACGGTGCGTCAGGGCGAAAATGGCTCGGTGACAGTTGACGTCAGCAGTGAATTTGAAGGCAGCGACCCGAATAACACGCCCTACATTCTGGCGGGCGGGGCCGATGACGTTCTCTTAACGCCCGGAACCGGTGATCTGGCGTACTTCTCTTATGACCTTGCGGATACTTATACGCACGAGCAGCTCGATATGAGCGGTCGTGGAACCGTAACCATTCAGGGCCAGTCCACCAATGTGATTTCAACACTGGGCGCACCGACGCGTCTGACGGGCTGGTCGGTGGCGCAGATTGAGGTGAATTTCGCCAATCGCACCATTGGCGGCGGGTCATCCTTCATCGCGGTTTCCGCGGGCGCCGATGCGGCCATAGGCGGCGACAACACGGTGCAATATGTGGCGCTTGATCAGGCGGCGGCCTTTGACACCGGCCTTTTCGGGCTTTCCTTCTACACACTTGCTTCGCTGACGAGCGATCCGGCGGCGGTCGCGGGGGAGGCGTTGTTCGGCCCTGGCGACGGCGTCATCGGCGGTATCGCCGCCATCTTAGAGGATGGGGAAGGGAACCACCTTTATACAGAAGCTTTCCTGTCGCAGACGTCGTTCAATGTGGAGCCGATCTCAACGATTGCGGCGCTCGATGCTGTTGGCGTGACGCTTGGCGGCGGCGTCTATAATTTCGATGGCGGTTTCGATTTCGCCCAGGTGCAGCGCGCCGATGGCGGGTTTTCGACCGGTGACGTTTTCGCAGGAATCGATATTGATTTCGGAAGTCGCACCGTTGGCGGCGGTGATTCCTACGTTGAAATCTTTATTTCTGATCCGGCGAATAGCTACACCTTTAATAACCTCGAATTCATCAGCGCGGTGAGTTTTGACGATGCGGCCAATGGCGCCGGCGTATTCGGTTTTGGCGCGGACGATTTTTCCGGGTCGAATATAGAGAACGCCCTGTTCCTGATCCGAGACGGCGTCGGCGGCGCTGGCGAAACCGCCGATCTCTTTTTCAACTTCCAGGATGGAATGGGCGGAGAGGGCGTTGGCGTTATTGAAGAGATGACACGGCAACCGGGCGCGACGGATTATTAGAGCTGCGCTAAGGGGCGGAATGCGATGAAGCGGCGGATATTCGGACCGCGTCTTGCCGGGGTCATCGGCGCCGCCCTCGCTTTGGCGATGGTGTTTTATGAACCGGCGCTGATCGATTCCGCTCGCGACCGCCTGTTCGATCAATATCAGCGCCTCAGCCCTCGCGCTTATGATTCGGCGCCAGTGCGTGTTGTTGAAATAGATGACGCCGCGCTGGAAAAATATGGCCAGTGGCCATGGCCGCGTCATCGCCTCGCGACGATTGTGGACCGCCTTGATGACGCGGGGGCCGCTGTCATTGTTCTCGATATCATTCTCGCCGAACCTGATCGAACCAGCCCAGTCAATGTCACAGCGAACTGGCTAGCAGCGCCGCAGCTAGCGCCGGTTGCGGCGGAACTTTCAATGATTGACCTTTCTGCGGTCGATCACGATGAAAGGCTTGCCGCATCGCTTGCTTCCGCGCCGACGGTTCTTCATCTGACCGCACGCGCAGGCGCTTCAGGCGGGGCATGCCCTGCGCCGCTTGAAGGCGCTAAAATTGGCGGCATGGCGGCTGATGAACTGGCGCGCATCGCACCGAGTTTCCGTAGCGTCGTTCCCTCGCTTCCGCAATTTCGCGCTGCAGCTAGCGGCGAAGGCTTTGCACGCACCGGTCTTTCCAATGACGCGGTTGTTCGCGGCGCTCCGATGATCGCGCTCGCATGCGAAGGCAAGGAGATCTATCCCGGCCTTGCGATTGAGGCGTTGCGCGTTGCGGCCCCGCGCCTCGATCCGCAATTCGCGCCGCGCGGTTTCAAGACGGTGGCTGACCGGCCCTGTCGCGCCCATGTGAAGGGCGTCGCCGGGCAGTCCATATCGGAAGTTTCCCTTTGTGGGCTCCACATTCCCACGACTGAGGACGGCGAGCTTTGGGTGCATTATGCAGCGCCAGAGGCGATGGCGGCGCGCCGTATTTCTGTCGTCGATATTCTCGAAGGCGACGCGAATGCAATAGAGGCGGCGGTAAAGGGCCGTATCGTCATGATAGGGGCCTCGGCGGAGGGCTTGCGCGACGTGATGGTGACGCCGCTGGGTGACGAACGCCCGGGCGTTCATATTCATGCGGAGATCATTGAACAGGTGCTGAGTGGAAAGACCTTGTTCCGCGCCTGGGACCTGATGCGGCCGATTGAGATTGCCGTGGCCGGGCTTGTCGTTCTGCTCTTGCTTTTGTTCCTGCCGCGGATGACGGCCGCCGCCGGGTTTGCGGTCTGGCTGGCGCTGGCCGCAGCTCTATTCGGCGGGGCCTTTACAGCGTTCACGACATCACGGCTCCTTATTGATCCGGTGGCGCCGGGCTTGGTGTTGACGCTCTCTTTCCTAGGCGCCTTTGTGGTGTTGTTTCAGCAGGAACAGATTGCGCGGCGGTTTATTCGCGGCGCCTTCGGGAAATTTCTCTCTCCGCTTATTCTTGAGCGACTTGAACGCGACCCCGGGCTGTTAAAGCTTGAAGGTGAAACCCGGGAGATCACTGCCTTCTTCTCCGATATTCGCGGGTTTACGACGATCTCTCATAGCTTGTCGGCGGTGCAGGTAACGTCGCTCCTTAATCAGTATTTCACGGAGATGACGAAAATCGTCACTGACCATAATGGTCTCGTCGATAAATATATGGGTGACGGCATGGCGGCCATGTGGAATGCGCCGATTGATGTCGCCAATCATCCGGCGCAGGCGGCGCGGGCCTCTCTTGCGATGCTGAAAGCTGTAGACAAGCTGAACGCGGAATGGCGAGGCGATCCCAAGCACGGTCTGCCGGAAATCCGTATCGGTATTGGTCTTCATACGGATGAAGCGCAAGTCGGAAATTTCGGGTCGGAAGACCATCTTGAGTATTCCATGCTCGGCGACATGGTGAATCTTACCTCGCGTCTGGAAGCCCTCAACAAGGTCTACGCTGCGCCGATCATCATCTCTGCGGCCATGCAGGCCCGCATTCCCGATTTTGCGGCCGTGCCGCTGGGCCGGTTCACGGCGGCCGGGCGCAGTGAGGTGACAGAGATATTCTCCCTTGCCGGGGACGAGGCGCTGGCGCGCCGTCCGGCGTTCCAGACCTTCACGGAAACATTCGCTGCGGGTCTTGCGGCGCTGGAGGCTGGCGACGGCGCTGCCGCGCGGCGCTATTTCGGGGCGTTGAAGCAGGGGGAGGCTTTCGGGCTTTCCGGTGCGATTGACGTATTTCTTGCTCAGGCTGACCAAATAACCGGCTAACTGTCAGTTATTTATAGATAATTCAGAATTATTCGGGAACTGCGCCAAGCTGTGACGGCCATCACAGCGGCAAATCCGGCGTTCTTTTATCTTTTCCTCATCGGCGGCCGGGAGAGGCCGGAACGAGGGAAAGAGGAGAGTGCATCATGGGTATCGTGGAAATCATCCTGATCGGTTTCATCGGCCTCAACGTCACGCTCGGCTTGTCGAGCCTCGTTACGGTTGGTCGCTAATGCCTGCACCACGCGGCAGGGAGAGAGCGGCGCGCCCAATCGGGGGATAGGGCGCGCCGAAACTCTCAAAAAGAAAGGAATTACAAATAGATAGACAAAGAGCCACGAGCTGTGACGGCCATCACAGCGCTCAGAGAGGGACGGTTCTACCCTTCAAACATCGGCGGTCAGGAGAGACCGGCAGGGAAAGAGGAGAGAGCGTCATGGGTATCGTGGAAATCATTCTGATCGGTTTTATCGGCACAAATGCGGCGCTCGGGCTTTCCAGCCTTTTCACGGCGAACCGCTAAAACGGAGCCCACAGAGCCGGCGCCTGCCCCGCGCCTGCTCAATCTGAGAGCGGCGCGTCCTCGCCTGGGGGAGAGGACGCGCCAGCTTTCAACCTATAAACGGGACAATTCTCCGAATTTTCACTAGACTTGGCGCGACGGGAACTAGACAAGCGCGGGTGTTATGCGCGGCGCCGCCACAGGATTGATCTGGGAGCTGAAAAGGCATCCCTTTTTTGAAGCCATTTCAGAGGACAAGCTGAAAGGGCTGCTCGACCATGCGCAACCGGTTGTGTTCGGGGCGCGAAAACAGGTTTTCGCCCAAGGCGACGACAGCGACTGTCTTTACATCATCCTGTCGGGCCGGGTGAAAATCTCATCCTATTCCGACGCTGGCAAGGAAACCGTGCTCGCCTTTATGGGCGAGAACGAGGTCCTGGGCGAGCTTGGCGTGTTCGATGGCGGTGAGCGTTCAGCGACGGCGACAGCGCTGCAGGAAACGCGAGTGCTTCGGCTGTATCGCCGCGACGTTCTCGACTTTCTCGACCGTAATCCGGGGGTCGCCCTGCAGATTATCTCCGCGCTTTGCCTCAGGCTGCGTCACACCAATTTCCTGCTGGAAGATATCGCGACCCTGCCTGCTGGGCCGCGGCTTGCCCGTGCGCTGATGCGTATCGGCGAGCATTACGGCCATCACGACGATGACGGCGCTCTGCATATCGACATGAAGCTGAGCCAAGGCAATCTTGGCGCCCATGCGGGGCTGATGCGGGAAAATGTGAACCGCCAGTTGAAGCTCTGGGAGGCCGAGGGCCTGGTGCGCCAGGAAGGCGGCGTCATCGTTATCACTGATCCGGAAGCCTTTACGAAGATCGGAGAGGAATAGGCGAACTACGTGTTGTTAGCCGTTTTGGCGATCAGCCTAAACACCTTGCAGTAAAACATGGTAACATGTCTGAATGACGCTGCTTATTTTCTATCTCCTTCTCGCCATTCTGGTTTCGTTTTTCTGTTCCATCGCTGAGGCGGTGCTCCTGTCTGTGCGGCCATCCTACATCAAGATGCTTGAACGCAAGGGCGCGCGTGGCGCCAAATCGCTTCAGCGGTTGAAAGACAATCTCGACCGGCCGTTGGCCGCAATCCTGACGGCTAATACAATAGCGCACACGGTCGGCGCTGCGGGCGTCGGCGCCCAGGCCACAAAGGTCTTCGGCAGCGCCTATCTCGGCGTCACCTCAGGGGTTCTAACACTCCTAATCCTGATCTTTTCCGAAATTATCCCAAAAACGCTTGGGGCGACATATTGGCAGGCGCTAGCCCCGCTTTTCGGCCGGCTTATTTCATGGCTCACAGTGCTGTTGTTTCCCTTTGTCTGGCTTTCCGAAAAGCTTACCCGGCTTCTCGCGCGGGGCAACGCCGGAGCGTCGTCCTTCAGCCGCGATGAGATGGAGGCGATGGCCGAAATCGGCGCGCGGGAAGGTCTGCTTGAGAAAAAGGAGCTCAAGATCGTTCAGAACCTGATGCGCCTGAAACTCCTCTCTGCGCGCGACATCATGACCCCACGCTCGGTGATTTTTTCGGCTCCGGCGGCGATGACGGTCGGGGAATTTTTCCTAAAACATGCTGACAAACCGTTTTCGCGCATTCCAGTTTATGAGAATGGTACGGACAACGTTGTCGGATTTGTCATTAAGTCTGACCTTCTGGTGGCGCAGGCGAAAGATCGTTTCGAGGCGCTGCTCTCGGAGTTTCGGCGCGATATTCTTATTCTTTCCGACAGACTCTCCGCATCGGAAGTTTTCGATCAACTGATGCATGAGAAAAGCCATATCACAGTGCTGGTCGATGAATATGGTTCGGTGCAGGGTCTCGTTACTCTTGAAGACGTAGTTGAAACGTTAATTGGCCTCGAAATCACGGATGAGTATGACAAAGTCGAAGACATGCGCGCGCTCGCCTATAAAAAATGGCGTGAACGCATGGAGGCGATCGGTGTAGACCCTGACAGTATGGGATCGCCGGCGCTGCGGTAAGTATATGTGTTTAAAATCTACCTTAAGCGATATTCGTCAGTCGGAATGCTGACTGTTGCGTAGATAGGCCAGTGATCGGAAAAGATGAAGGGGCCGACGCCGGACTGGTAGATGCCGACATTATAAGAGGCGAACACATGGTCGATTGGAAGGCCAAGAATGGGGAACGGCGTTATCCATGTATTCTGGAACACGCCGCCGGATGAGCGTTTGAAGTCGTACTGACGGCTCGTCTCCGCAAGTATTGGCGACCATGGCGCTGCGTTGAAGTCGCCGACCACGATAGCGTGGGAATGCTTGCTAGCTTCCGTGAACACTTCGCTTATCGCAGTGTTCCGACTTTTCACATGCTTTGGGGATATGGCGATGGTCGGATGCGTTGAAACAATGGCAAGCGAAATATTGTGATCGATTTTTGCGACTGCAGCCAGCACGGCGCTGGAGTCGGCGTGAGTATTTTTTATAGGAAATTTTGAAAGAATGGCGATCTTGCGACGACCATGCTGTGTGCTGAATAGAATGTAAGGATAATCCGGGAAAAACTCAGCGACGTTAAAATTTTCCCCAGGAAGCTCGGTTAACTCCAGAATTTGAATATTCTTTTTGTTAGCCCAATCACTGATGCGTTTGATACCATGCCTATGGCTGAAGAGGTTGGCGTGGCCGACATTCACATAGATGCAGCATGAGCTGAACGTATCAGGAATATGCTCATTTCTTGCAAAGGGCAGAATTTGGATCAGACCGACAAGCGCTATGAGCGTGAGAACAATTCCC
>JAUHYK010000145.1 GCA_030426465.1 Alphaproteobacteria bacterium | reverse complement strand
GGCAAAAGAATTTTGCAGGGTGACAGCGCCGAGGCCGAAGAGCATGGCGATCGCCAGCATCGGGATGGCGGGCTGTGATCGCTTCCATACAAAGAAAAAGCTTACCGCTCCTAGCAGCAAGAGGAATAGCAGCAAACCAATGAGGGCGTAATTGCCAAGATCCGGAATCTGCTCCAGCCAGCTAGAAATGAGGTAATAGTTGAGCACCGCAAACACGCCGACGCCCGCCAGCATAAAAGCAACGCCAGCGCCACGCTGACGAAAGAGAAACTTGAGGCCAAAGCCCGCAGCGAAACCAGCCGCCAAAAAAATCAGGACATAAAACAGCAGACGCGGCGGGCGGAAATCCTGATCCGTCATGTTGCGGACGCCGAAATCGAGCACCGGCCACAATGCGCAAATTGCGAGAATGACAGCACCCTGCCAGACCGGGATCACGCCGGTTTTCTTCTCTTCAGACATATCCCTTCACCGCCCCTCGGTTTCCTCGATTCGCAACCGTATCATGACGCTTTGCACGCGCGTAATCCATCCGCGCGGCGCAACCACCTGCCGATCGCTTCCAAGGTCAAATCAGCCACCACGATCGACGCAAGGCGTCGCACAAATGCTGACCTTAAACTATTGCCTTCACTGCCTAATCTCCTAAAGTAGATATGGGGCAAGTATTGGGGCGTCATGTCTTTTTCAGTATCTTTAGTACGCTGCGCAGCCGCGGCCGTTATCGCTGCGCTGGCGGCAATGCCTGCTGTCGCGGCCGAACCGTCTTTCCTGGAAAAGACCCTCAATACGCCGCGGTGGCTCACCCTCAAGGGCTCGCACCGGACGCGCTTTGAGGTGCTGGATGGGCCAAATGTTTTTTCCAATAGCCTTCTCTACTCCCCCTACAAACAAGAGGGAGAAATAGAGCTAGATTTATTTGATGCCGATAACGCAGGAATTGTGTCGCTGCAGACGTCCATCTTTGCGGAAGCTGATTTGGGGCGGGTCCGGATCGGCGCTGAGCTTATGGATTCACGCTCCTATCGAGCAGCGTTTGATGTAGAGCCTTACGATATATACATAAAAACCAATACGCTTGAACCAATTCAATCCTACGTTGCGATTGATTTAGGGGAAAGTTCAAGTGGGGTCCCGAATGATCTCACGCTTGGCCGCTTCACCATGCATTTGGGCTCCGGCAGGTTGGTTGGACGCTCCGAATTTAGAAACACGGTCCAGTCATATTTTGGAGCGAAATCCTCCTTCACGCTTACAGGCGATGATCAGCTGACACTATTTTACACCTTGCCTTATTCAACAGGCATCGGCGCGAATAACCACATTAAATATGACAAGCCTGATCCAGACGTGCATTTTTGGGGGCTGCATTACCAAACAGAACAGCTATTCAAAAATATAAATACGGAGGTGTTCTTGTTTGGCCGTTATGGACGCCGGGCATGCGGCAGCCGCATATCATTTAATGAGATTTCTAGCCCCTGTTATACGCGCCTGTCCGGTCTACAATATACGCCAGGGATTCGTTTCTCCAAAGAACCCACGCTAGGTAGCTTCGACTTTGATATTGAAGGCGCGGCCCAAATCAGCAACGCAGTTTATGCGAATGAGCTCCCGAAGCTTGGCTATTTTGGCCACGCAGAATTGGGTTATCTATTCGATACCCCAAACACTTTCCGCGTTTCTGCAATGATTGATGTCGCGTCAGGTTTGCATAAAGAACGCACGCCTCTGTCGGAAATATACCAAATGTATGGCGATGCCGCGACTGGTTTTCTCTATGCGCCTGACACGACTTCGCCTTTCGACGACCTGTTCGGATTAACGGAAAACGATTTCGGACCTGATGGATTGTTCGACATTCTCAACCGCAGCAATATTCTCTCACCGGGCGTACGTGTGCAGATGTCGCCGGGAAATGGGGTTGTTGATTTTCAACTTACCTATCGCGCGGCGCGAGCTTTGGAGCCTGATTATTTTAGTGTTATTAGTTTTGGTGAAACCGTCGAGGGAATTCCGCACTCAGCAATCCGCTCAGAATGGGCCCATCAGATTGACGCATCGGCCACAATTTGGGTCGTGGACAACCATATAAAACTGGATATTGGCGGCGCGTTTTTTACGCAGAACAACAGCGTGGAAAACTTCCTTGATGAGACAGAGGCTTTTCAGACATTTGATCCAGAACGTGAAAAAACCTTCTACGGTTACTCCAGTCTGACCTTCAGCTTTTAGCCTTCGCTAATCGTCCCTACGCGGACGCGCCTACTCATCTGTCTAATTGCAAAGAAAGCTAAGCGATGCGCGCGATAATCACCGCCCCGAGGAACAGGGTGATCAGCAGCGCGAAGAAGCCGCCTGACAGATAGAGCGGCCAACGCGCGGCGAAGCGGGAAATGTCGCCTTTGGCGAGGCCGCCGCCAATGACAAAACCGACAAGGGCGGCGCCAAGCGCCAGCCCTTCCCAGCGCAGGAAGGCTGCGATGCGGTTGGACCCGCGCGTAAAGCCGCTGCCCGTCGGGTCCAGCGTAAGATAAGCAAAGACGCCCTGCACCGCGAACGCCACCCAGATTATGGCGCAAGCCCAGACCACAAACATCACAATAGCGCGCATCGCCTAGTCACCCTGCCAATAGGCCGAATATGTTTCGCCGGTCCAGTAAATCAGCACTGACGACGCGCCTTCCTTGCCGATCAGGATCGCGTCGCCTTTCAGCGCCGGCGGCGGCGTTCCGCCTGCGCCCTGGCCAGCCGGTCCTGTGTGCAAACTCCACCAGTCAATGGAGTCGAAATAAGCCGGTGTCAGATGGGCGCCCATGCGGCCAGTCATGCCGACAACCTCTCCCCAGGTGCCTGCGCGACAGAGGAATAGCCCGCGCTTGTCATCAGCCTTGCGGATGATTGGCACAGCCTGATCGTGCGCGTCATCAGCGTCAAAATCACCGCCCAGCTCCACCGGCGTGAGGTAAGGCGTGATCTGATAGCGCTCATAATCTAGCCCGCAGTCGCCCATCATTTCCATCAGCTCAGGCGTTATTTTGCGCAACTCGGTCATGGCCGCGACTTCCGCCGCTTTCTTTTGCTTTTCCTTGTCGGTTGTCGGCCATGTCATGCAGACATTGAATTTGAGGTAATTCATCCGCGCTTGTTTGCCAGGCTCAAGATCGGCGAGGCCCATATCCTCGATAGTCAGAGCGCCACGGCCCGGCTGATCGGCCGCACCTTGTCGGCACGCACGGGCTTGCCGTTCACCGAGATCGACCGCTCGATCGAACACGTGGCCGGGCGCGCACTGGACCGCCTTGCCATCGAAGACGGACCGAAATCGATTGCGGAGCGGGCGCGCGCCGCGCTCGAACGGCTCGTGGTTAGGCCCCCCTTCGGCGTCGTCGTCGTGGATCTGGCCTGGCCGACCTTCGGCGTGCGCGACTGCCTGCGCGCGCGCACGGATTTCGTGCATATCCAGCGTCCC
>JAUHYK010000087.1 GCA_030426465.1 Alphaproteobacteria bacterium | reverse complement strand
GATGGTGACGAAAAAGGCGATGACGACGCCAGCCCCGGCGATCAGGCCGAGCTGAGCGATGCCGTCAAATCTGGTGGGCATGAAGGAAAGAAAGGCGATCGCGGTGGTCGGGGCTGCGAGCGCAAGCGCCGGACCAACTTCATGGATTGCGTATCGCAAGGCGCTTTGGTTGTCGCGGCCCGCCGCCCGGTGTTCCTGAATATGCAACAGCAGGTGGATGGCGAAATCGAGCCCCAGCCCCACAAGCAGCACCGTAAAGGCGACCGAGACGAGATTAAGCTCTCCGATAAAGGCGGCGGCGAAAGCGGATGTCAGCGTCAGCGTCACAATCAGCCCGGCGAGCGTGAGCGCCGCCATCGGCAGAGAGCGATAGCAAATAAGCAGCAGGATCGAGACAAGAACAAACGACAACAGAAAGGACAGGCCAATGCCTGTCGTAACCGATTCCAGCTCCTCCATGCGCAGGGCCGGGTCGCCCGTGACATAGGCTTCAACGCGTCCGCTATAGGCGTCATTCATAGCGTCGGTTTTTTCGCGCAATGCTGTGATCGCCGCTTTTGCTGGTTTCAGCTTCGAAAAGTCGAGGACCGGCGTTGCATAAACGAGGCGTGTATGATGCGGCTCCGCGCGTGTTTCTTCATCAAGGGCGCCCATCCACGAAAACGGGCGGCGCTCGCCGTCAAGGCTTGCTTCGGCGACGGCCGCGAGTTCGGCATAGATATCCTGCAAGGTCTCCTGACCGAGGTCGGACCGTTCGGCCAGTTCGTCATTTTCGGCGAGCGTTGTGAACAGGGTCCCGAGCTTCGGGTCCTTGATCAGGGTTTCAATGAGGCCCGACGCCTTCGACATTTGGGTCAGGCGTGCGCTTAGCTCACTCTGATCCAGATAAAGAAGCCCGTTCTCCCGGAAAAACGGGTCCGAGGCCGGGGAGAACACAGCTGTGAAATTTTCCGCGTCGGCGAGAAGCGCTGTGCGCAATTCCCCGGCATAGGCGTCCGCTTCGTCGAGGGTCGGCGCGCGGATAATGATGACGACGTCGTTCTTGATCTGGGGAAATGCTTCGCGCAGTTCCACCGCACGTTGCTGAAATGGAAGCTCCGGGTCCAGCATGGCGCTGGTGTCCGTATTCACCTTCAAGTGGGTCGCGGCGTAATAGCCTGCGAGCCCACCCATGACCAGGATCATGGCCGCCAGAGGCGCGCCGGCGCGGCGCGCGGTCTCGGCCCACGCGGCCAGCAGTTTTTCAATGAATTTCAGCATCCGCCTGTTGGAATATCCCCTTTTGGGGAGACTATAGGCCGCTTCGAGGCGGGGGGAAACGCCAGACCGGTATTCCCAAAACCCCGCCCTTGCGGGGGTTTGCAAGGATCGCTAGTGCTCTCGGCCATGGTCAATACTTATAACTATAAAGCCGATCTGGCCTTTCTCGACGACAGGCGCGCGCCCATGACCGAAACCTTGCGGTCCTGGTGCGCGATCAATTCCGGCAGCGCCAACCTTTCCGGCTTGAAAACGATGCATGGGGCGCTGGCGGAGGCCTTTTCGGCCCTCGGCGCGGAAGTGGAGACTGTCCCCTCACGACCTCACCAGATCGTCACCAAAGAGGGCGCCTTGGTGGAGCAGCCGGTGGGCGACATGTTGCGCCTCGTCAAGCGGCCCCAGGCGCCGGTTCGGGTGCTGCTTGCTGGCCATATGGATACGGTTTTCGGCGTCGACCATCCGTTTCAGTCCGAAAAGTTTCTGGATGACGACACGCTGAATGCGCCGGGCGCCGCTGACATGAAGGGCGGGCTCCTCGTTATGTTGAACGCGCTGATGGCGATCGAGAATTCGCCGCTCGCCGATCGCATTGGTTACGAAGTCCTCATAAACGCGGATGAAGAGATCGGGTCTATCGGTTCGGCGCATATGCTGACCGAAGCGGCAAAGCGCGCGCAGTTCGCTTGCGTCTATGAACCGGCGCTCGCAGACGGGACGCTCGCCGGCGCGCGCAAGGGCAGCGGCAATTTCGCGGCTGTCATTCGCGGCAAGAGCGCTCATGCGGGCAGGGAACATCATCTTGGCCGCAACGCCATCGCGGCGGCTGCGGATTTCATTTCCGGCGTCGACAAGCTGTCAGGTCAACGCGAAGGCCTGACTGTCAATGTGGCGCGGGTTGATGGCGGCGGCCCCAATAATGTGGTGCCGGAGCTGGCGGTCGTGCGGTTCAATGTACGTCTCGAACAGCCTGACGATTCCGATTGGCTGCTTGAGCGAGCGAACGCGCTGATTGCAGAGATAGACGGGCGAGAGGGATATTCGGCGAAACTCGAAGGCGGGTTTACGCGCCCGCCAAAACCCATGACTCCGCAACTAAACGCGTTCTTTCTCGCGCTGCGGGCGGCGGGCGTCGATCTCGGGTTGAACATTGACTGGGTTCCCACCGGCGGGTGCTGTGACGGCAACAATATCGCCGCAGCGGGTATTCCGGTGATTGATACGCTGGGCGTTCGCGGCGCGAATATTCATTCATCAGCCGAATATGCAAAATTGGACAGCCTTGTTGAACGGGCCAAGCTTTCCACCCTGTTGTTGTTGAAGATCGCCGCCGGTGAGATTCCAAATCCCGGCGAATTTGTGAACACGGAGAATCGGTAATGTCGCTCGCCTTTATGCGCCCGGTGCGGCGCGAGGATTTCGACGCGATCCTGGAGCTTGCCAAGCTGTCTGGCGGGGGCATGACCAACCTCCCGTCAGATCCGGAGGCTTTGCGACCGCGTGTCGAGTTTGCGGCGGACAGCTTCACCAATAACCCCACTGCGCCTTCCGGCGAAGTTTATATGATGGTGCTGGAACAGGACGGCAAGGTGCTGGGCACAGCGGCCGTCTTTTCGGCGGTGGGACTCGATTACGGTTTCGTCAATTACAAGATCAACAAGACGGTGCACGTTTCCAAGCAATTGAAGAAACGCGTTGAGCGCCGGCTTCTGGTGCCGACCCATGACTTCTCCGGCGCGTCGGAGGTTGGCTCACTCTTCCTGTCGCCGGAAGCGCGCGGCGGCGGCTTCGGAAAATTTCTCGCCAAGGCCCGTTACCTTTTCATCGCGCAACACAGAACGCTGGTCGCTGATCCCGTAACGGCGGAACTTCGTGGCTGGCGTGCGGAGGATGGCAAGCAACCTTTCTGGGAGTCGCTGGGCAAGCTGTTCTTCGATATGGAATTCGAAGACGCCGATCTCGCCAATTCCGCCATGGGCAACCAGATCATCTCCGATCTGTTGCCGCGCCACCCGATCTATGTGGCGATGTTGCCGGAAGATGCAAAAGCGTGCCTTGGCAAACCCCACGACAGCGCGCTGCCGGCCTATAATATGCTGATAAAAGAGGGTTTCGCCTTCCACGATTATATTGATGTATTTGACGGCGGGCCGCTTGTGGACGCCCGCATCAATGACATCAAGACAATCAGGGAGAGCCGTCTCTATCCCTTGGAGATCGGTGATCCCGGTGACGCGCCCGTTTATCTGATGGCGGCGGGGCGTCTTCAGTCCTTCCGGGTCACGCGTGCGGCCGGCAAAGTTGACGGCGAGCGTATGGTTATCGCGAAAGATGCGGCGCAGACGCTGGGCGTTAAAGCGGGCGACGAAATCCGCGCAGTGAAGTGGTGATAAAATGACAAATAAAATCCTCATCAACGGTAAATGGCGCGAGGGCGCGGGTGCGGAATTTTCGAGCAGCGATCCGTCAACGGGAGAGACAATCTGGACCGGCGCGGCGGCGACGAAGAACGATGTAAGCGCCGCTGTCAGCGCGGCGCGCAGCGCCTTTGAAAAATGGGCGCTGACCCCGCTCGCCGAACGCATCGCCGTGATGGAGCGCTATCGCGATCTCATCAAACGCGACGCGGAAGAATTGGCGCGTCTGATTTCCCGCGAAACCGGCAAACCGTTTTGGGAGACGAAAACCGAAGCCGCGACCGTTGCGGGCAAGGTCGATATTTCGATCCGGGCCTATCATGAACGTACGGGTGAGAAGGAAACGCTCACCGGCGCCACGCGCGGCATTCTTCGCCACAAACCTCATGGCGTCATGGCTGTGCTGGGGCCCTACAATTTTCCCGCACACCTTCCCAACGGACACATCGTGCCGGCGTTGATTGCGGGCAACACAGTCGTCTTCAAGCCGTCTGAAATGACGCCGGGGCCGGGCGCCTTTATTGTCGAGCGTATGGTCGAAGCGGGCGTTCCCGAAGGCGTGGTCAATCTGGTGCAGGGCGGGCGCGAAACCGGCGAGGCGCTCACCGGCGCTGATGTTGACGGCGTGCTCTTCACTGGCGGCGCCAAGACAGGCCTTGCGATCCACAAAATGTTCGCCGACCGCCTCGACGTTATTCTAGCGCTGGAACTCGGCGGCAACAATCCGCTGATCTGGTGGGATGTGGACGATGTGGACGCCGCCGCCTTTACCGTGGTGCAGTCGGCGTTTCTCACAAGCGGGCAGCGCTGCACCTGCGCGCGGCGGCTCATCGTTCCTGAAGGGGCGGAAGGCGACAAGGCGTTGCTCGCGCTTGGCAAACTGACGGAGCGGTTGATTGTCGGCGCTCCCTTCGACGATCCGCAGCCTTTCATGGGTCCGGTCATCTCGCCGAAGATTGCGGAGGGGCTTGAGCGCGCTTTCGATCAGCTGGTGGACCGCGACGGCGTGCCCGTCAGAAACCTGTCTGTGCTGGAAGATGGCAAAGCATTCGTCTCGCCCGGCATCATCGATGTCACCATGTTGGCCGACAGCGTGCCTGACGAAGAACATTTCGGCCCGTTCCTAAAAGTCTATCGCGTGAAGGATTTCGATGACGCCATCGCGCGCGCCAACGCAACAAGGTTCGGTCTCTCCGCAGGCATCCTCACTGACGACAAGGCGAAATGGGAGAAGTTCCTGGCGCTCTCGCGCGCCGGCATCGTTAACTGGAACCGCCAGACCACAGGCGCCTCCGGCGCCGCGCCCTTCGGCGGCATCGGCGACAGCGGCAATCACCGCCCGTCGGCCTATTACGCCGCCGACTATTGCGCTTATCCCGTGGCGAGCATGGAAGGGGAAGATTTGCTTTCCATGCCGGAGGGGCAGGTGGGGGTAAAAGCCTAGAATGGAATGTAGATGGCTCCTGTTATACCCATCAGGAAAACCGATTCCGGACAAAATCGTATTATCGAAGTCGTTGAATGAAATCTACGGTTGGAAAAAATCCAACGGCCCTTATGAAACCGGTTTGATTGAGCAATGTGAAAAAGCTTGTGCCGTCCCAATTGAGGAGTTGCGCATCAACGATCTAAACACGCTTGTCATGCAAGGAATTGGGTTGGCTACGCTGGCGCCAATAGCGATTCCGATAGTCGAATGTGCTCCGTGGACGGAAACAGAGTCTTTTACTGGTGATTTAGTGATGTCGTTAATTCATGTTGCGGACGATCTGGCACCGTTAGACAAAGAATATGTCCCGAGGGTTGGATCTGCCGCACTAAAGTTGCTTTCTATCCTTCAGGAAGAACAGAGGTATGATAGTCAGCAAGCTGAAGAGGGAGATTCAGATTATTGGGCAGGCGATGTTATTGAAGAAATTGAAAATTTTCTCACTCGTTGGGATTTGAAGCCTTTGATCAACTGATATGACCTACGCCGAATACAACTTCGATGGCCTGATCGGGCCCACGCATAATTATGCGGGGCTTTCGTTCGGCAATCTTGCGTCGGCGACGAATGCGGGCGCGGCGTCGAACCCGAAAGAGGCGGCGCTGCAGGGGCTCGCCAAGATGCGTGCGGCTATGGAGCTGGGCCTCAAACAGGGTTTCCTGCCGCCACAGGACCGGCCGCACCTGAAAACACTGCGCGCACTGGGCTTTTCAGGAACTGACAAACAAATCATCGAGAAAGCGGCGAAAGCCGAGCCGCAATTGCTCGCCAATTGCTACGCCGCGTCCTCCATGTGGACGGCGAATGCGGGCACGGTCGCGCCATCGCCGGATACGAGCGACGGCAAGGCGCATTTCACCGCCGCCAATCTCGCCGCGAATTTTCACCGCTCCATAGAGGCCGACACGACCGCGCGCGTGCTCGCGCATATCTTCAATGACGAAAATCATTTCGTTCATCACCCGCCGCTGCCCGGCGCCATGCATTTCGGCGATGAGGGCGCGGCGAACCATGGCCGTCTCTGCGAGAACCATGGCGACAAGGGCGTGCATCTGTTTGTTTATGGCGAAGACGGCGAGAAATTTCCCGCGCGCCAGAAAAAACGCGCAAGCGAGGCGGTGGCGCGCAACCACCTGTTAGACGAGGCGCACACTGTTTTCGTTCAACAGTCGACGACCGCGCTCGATGCGGGCGCCTTTCACAATGACGTTGTCGGCGTCGCCAACGGAACAGTGCTTTTCCTTCATGAACAAAGCTTCGCCGATCCGGAGGCCGCTTATGCCGCGATCCGCGAGGCTGCGCCATTTGTCGAGATCATCGAAGCGCCCGCGAAGGACGTGTCGCTGGAAGACTGCATCAAGTCCTATCTCTTCAATTCGCAGCTTCTGACGCTTCCAGGCGGGGAAATGGCGCTGCTCCTCCCACAGGAAGCCGAAGAGAACGCCCGCGTTAAAGCCTTCGTCGACGAGACGATCGCGAAGAACAATCCGATCAACCGCGTCATCTATAAAAATGTGCGCGAGTCCATGAGGAACGGCGGCGGGCCCGCTTGCCTGCGCCTGCGGGTCGTTTTGTCGGAGGAAGAAGCGAAAGCCGCGAACCCGAATTTCATCCTCGACGAGGCGCGCATCACGGCGCTCGAACATTGGGTGAATGCCCATTATCGCGACCGTCTGACGCCGGATGACCTGCGCGATCCGGCGCTGATGGAGGAAAGCTTCACCGCCATGCAGGCGTTGACGGATTTTCTCTCCATGGGCGCATTTTACGATTTCCAGCGCTAGGCGGCCGCCAAAACGTCTTCTACCCTCCTCTAGTGCTGAAAACTGTTTCAATCCGGAACAGACGGGCGGCCTCTGATAACGTCGCCGTGAGGCGCCGGTAGTCAGCGATTAAGACTTTCCTCCTATTTTTATGCAACGCGGCCCGGCGCCGCGTTTGCCGCTATCCGCCTGATCAGGGGAGCCGAGACTGTCATGACCACAGCCATGCCCGAGGGAGACCGGGCCGGCGGGAAAGACCCAGCGTCAATTCTGTCTGGTTTGATTGTAACGGCGCAGATCCGGCGGCGGGAGTTGAAAACCCGCATCATTATTGCGGCCATCGGCTCGGTATTGCTGTGGGGCGCGATCAGCCCTTTCCTTTCCGTCGCGTGGTTTGCGGCTATTGTTCTCACACAATTCATCGACGCCTATGCTTGGCGCGGCTTTACGAACAGCGCGCGCAAGCGGCCTCCGACGAAAACTGAATGGCTGGCTATTTGCGCCTCTTCCCTGCAGGCGACGCTTGTCTATTCCCTCTTTCCGGCGCTTCTCTGGCTGATGTGGGGCACGCCCGGGAAAGTGTTCGCTATTCTTTGGCTGTCCGGAGCTCTGCTGCATGTGACTATGCATATGCACCATGAAAAGCGTACGTTCCTTGCAGCGATTACGCCTCATGCTCTCTACTTTTTCGGTCTGCCGCTCTATGCGCTCATTACCGGAGCGGAGCCGGGCCGTGCGGGCGCCGCCGCAATCCTTTTGGCGGCGATCATGTATTTGTCGCATCTCGCCGTCGCCTTTCGCGCTTACGAGGCGTCCAGCGCTTCGATGCGATCAGAGCGCGAGCGCGCGGAAGAACGCCAGGCGCTGGCGGAACAGGCAAACCAGGCGAAATCGGCGTTTCTCGCCAATATGAGCCATGAAATCCGTACCCCGATGAACGGCATACTCGGTATGGCGGCCGCGCTGGAAGATTCGAAGCTGTCGCAGGCGCAACAGGAAAAGCTAAAGATCGTGCGCGATTGCGGCGATCTGTTGATGATGGTGCTGAATGATCTTCTCGACTTTTCAAAAATTGAAGCGAACAAGATCGAACTGGAAAAGGCGCCATTCTCTCTGGCGGATATTGCGCGCAAGGTTGAAAACCTGCACGCGCTAAAGGCGCACAAAAAGGAAGTGGAATTCCGGGTCGAGTATGAAGGCGACGGGGAGGCGTTGCGTCTGGGCGATGGTCATCGCATCCTTCAGGTGATGCACAATCTGGTTTCCAACGCGATTAAGTTTACTGAGAGCGGGGCTGTGCTGGTGCGCATCAAGGCGCCGGACGCAGGAAGCGACAATGTGGTCATTGAGGTCAAGGATTCCGGCATCGGCATGTCCGACGATCAGATCGCCCGCATTTTCGATCCGTTCACGCAGGCGGATGCAACGACCACGCGCAAATTCGGTGGAACAGGGCTTGGCCTTTCTATCGCCAAGGGACTTGTCACGGCGATGCATGGAGAGATCACCGTGCGCTCGACCATGGGGGCCGGATCGATTTTCACCGTTTCGTTCCCGGCGCCGCTCGCGCAAGCTGAAGATCTCGCTGAAGCGGTTGAGGCGTCGGGCGCTGCGGCGCTGACTGCGCAAAAAGGCCTGAACATTCTCGCCGGTGAAGACAATGCGGTGAACCAGGCCGTCTTAAAGGCTTTTCTCGATCAGCGCGGGCATAAAACGCTTTTTGCGTCTGATGGCCTTGAGGCTGTCGCCGCTTTCAAGCGCGGTAAATTCGATCTTGTGCTGATGGATATTTCCATGCCGCGCCTCGATGGTCCGGAAGCGATGCGTCAGATCCGTTTTCTTGAACGTGAACTTGTCTCGGGCAAGCCCACGCCGATCATCGCGATATCGGCGCACGCTATGCGTCAGCAGATCGACGAATTTCTGGAAATGGGTTTTGATGGCTATGTCACCAAGCCAATCAGAGCCGAGGCGCTGCACGCCGAGATTGACCGCGTGACGGCGCCGTCTGATGCGGCGGAGAAGGTCGCGTAGTTCAGCTAACGTGTATTGGTGTTAGCGGATGATTGATTGGGGCAGGGGCGTCACCACCTTGCGGGCAACTTCGCGCAGCGTGAAGCTCGATTCAACCGTTGCAATATTCGGCATACGGAGCATCGTTTCCGAGAGGAAGGTTTCATAGGTCGCGAGCGACGGCACCACAACGCGAATGAAATAATCGAACTTGCCCGTGACGAGATAGCATTCCATCACTTCTTCGCGGTTCTTGATGGCCGTTTCGAATTCCCTGAGCGTTTTGTCGTCTTCGCGCTCAAGCTTGACGAGAATGATCACCGTCACATTGACGCCAAGCGCCTCGCGATTGATCTCGGTGCGGTAGCCCTTGATAATCCCTTCAGTCTCCAGCCGCCTCAGGCGCCGAAGGCAGGGCGTGGGCGACAGGCCCACCCGTTCCGCGAGCTCCGCATTGGTGATCCGGGCGTTCTCCTGAAGGTGTTTCAGGATCTTGTGGTCGATATGGTCGAGCTTCATAGGTCCGCTTTCACTAATCATTCCTGTATTTAGCATTATATGCTAATCGTCAAGCGCGAAAGCACGATATTTGACCGGAAGCGCTCGACGATTGGGTATAGGAAAATCGCGTTCTGGCCGGCTCGGGCGCAGGGTCCGCGGTCCGCATGGAGGAAGTTTCCGATGAAATCTGAGGTCTTGGCCGTCGAAGGCTGGCGCAAAATAGTGCATTTTACTGATGAATCTGCGGGCCTTAACGCCATTATCGCGGTTCATGACGCCACCCTCGGACCGGGCTGCGGCGGCTGCCGGATTTATCCCTATGCGAGCTTCGAGGCGGGCCTTGAGGACGTGAAAAATCTTTCCCGAGGCATGACCTACAAGAATGCCATGGGCGGCATTCCCTTTGGCGGCGGCAAGGCGGTGATCTTCGCCGATCCGAAGACCGACAAGACGCCCGAGCTGTTGAAAGCTTTCGGGCGCGCCGTGGATAGCCTCGAGGGTCTTTATTACACTGCGGAGGATTCGGGCGTCACCGAAGCTGATCTCGCGACCATCCGCTCTGTCACCAGCTACGCGGCGGGCATGGAGAAGGAAGGCGTCGGCGGCAACCCGTCGCCCTTCACGGCGCGCGGCGTCTGGCGCGGCATGCAGGCGGCGGCGAAACGCAAATTCGGGGCGGACAGTCTGAAGGGCCTTACGGTTTCGATCCTTGGCGTCGGCGCCGTCGGAATGGAACTGGCGCGGCTGATCCATGAAGAAGGCGGCAAGCTTGTCGTCGCCGATGTCAACCAGAATGCCGTGAAAGAAGCCGTTGAGCGTTTTGGCGCAGAAACGGCGACGCCGAAGGACGCTGTTGCGGTTGATGTGGATATTTTCGCCCCTTGTGCGCTGGGCGGCGCCATCAACGCCGACACACTTCCGCGCCTCAAGGCGAAAATCATCGCAGGCGCGGCGAACAATCAGCTTAAAACACCTGACATGGATGAGGCGCTGAAAGACAAAGGCGTCCTTTACTGTCCGGATTATGTCATCAATGGCGCGGGCGTGATCTCCGTTGGACTTGAAATCCTCGGGACCTGGACGACGCCGGAGATGAACAAGCGTATCGATAATATCGGCGCCATGCTGACTGATATTTTTAACCGCGCCGAAGCGGAAAATGCGCCCACCGGCGCTGTCGCCGACAAAATGGCGCTGGAAATTATCGCTAGGGGTCGTAAAGCCGCCTAATCTAAAAGCTGTCGCAAGGCGGCGCAAAACTCTGGGCGCAAGCGTTTCATCACGTCTTGCGGATGGGGGTGGCGAGACATGCGCGTGGGGCCTATATGTCCGCCCAAAAGGAGACATCCCATGACTGCATCTGATCCTATCGTCATCACCGGCATGGCCCGGACGCCCATTGGCAATTTTCTCGGCACCTTTGCGGGTGTTAAGGCGACCGAACTTGGATCGACCGCGATCAAGGCTGCGCTGGAACGCGGCGGCGCGAAGGCGGACGATGTGGATGAAGTGCTCATGGGCTGTGTGTTGCCCGCAGGGCTCGGTCAGGCGCCGGCGCGCCAGGCGGCGCTCGGGGCGGGGCTGCCCACATCCGCCGGTTGCTCAACGGTCAACAAGGTTTGCGGCTCCGGCATGAAGACCGTGATGATGGCGCATGATTTTATTGCGGCCGGTTCCGCGGATGTGGTCGTTGCGGGCGGCATGGAGTCCATGACAGGCGCGCCGCATCTTCTGCCTACGGGCCGGACGGGCATCAAATTCGGCAATGGGCAAGTGTTCGACCACATGTCCTATGACGGTCTTGAAGACCCTTATAACAATCACGCGGCGATGGGGATTTTTGCGGAAAAATGCGCGCGGGAATGGCAATTCTCCCGCGAAGAGCAGGACGAATATTCCATGCGTTCGGTTACGCGTGCGCAAGACGCGATCAAGACCGGCAAGTTCAAGGATGAAATCGTTTCCTATGAAGTGAAAACCCGCAAGGGCGCCGTCACCGTTTCAGACGATGAGAAGCCCGGCCTCGTGGATGCGGCGAAGATCCCGTCGTTGCGCGCAGCATTTGAAAAAGACGGCACGGTGACGGCGGGCAACGCATCGGCGATTTCCGACGGCGCCGCGGCCATGGTCCTCATGCGTCAGTCAATGGCCGACAAAAAGGGCGCGAAGCCGATTGCGCGTATTGTCGCCCACACAAACCATGCGCAAGAGCCCGAGTGGTTTACGACAGCGCCCGTCGCGTCGATCCGGAACGTCCTCGAAAAAGCGGGCTGGTCGGCGGGCGACGTTGACCTCTATGAAATCAACGAAGCATTTTCCGTGGTGCCGCTCGCGGCCATGCGTGAGTTGAAGCTGCCGGCTGAGAAAGTGAACATCCATGGCGGCGCCATCGCGCTCGGCCATCCCATTGGCGCCTCCGGCGCGCGCATTCTCGTCACGCTGATTAGCGCCCTGCAACAGACGGGCGGCAAACGCGGCGTCGCCTCACTCTGCATTGGCGGCGGCGAAGCGACAAGCGTGGCGGTGGAGCTAATCTAAGCGCGGAGCATTCTCGCAACAAATGAGCGCTACGCTAGAACGCTTTGTTGAGGCGCAGGATCCGGTCTTCGACCGGGTGCTTGCAGAGCTGCGGGGTGGGCGCAAGCAAACCCACTGGATGTGGTTCGTCTTCCCGCAGATAGCGGGGCTCGGCCGCAGCGCCATGGCTCAGCGTTATGCGCTTGCCTCTCTCGAGGATGCGCGGGGCTATCTCGATCATCCTGTTTTGGGTGCAAGATTGAAAGAAGCGACGGCGGCGGTTCTTGATCATGCCGGGACGAGCGTGACCATTCATGAGATTTTCGGCAGTCCGGACGATTTGAAATTTCACTCGTCCATGACTCTGTTTCATCGCGTTGCGCCGGACGAGCCGCTCTTCGAACGCGCGCTGGAGTCTTTTTTCGAAGGGCGCGAGGACAGCGAAACCTTGAGCCGGATATGAAAAGCGGCGCCGAGGCCCCGCTTTTCCTCCAGTCTCCAAGAATCATCCAAAGACGCGCCGCAGGATCTCCGATGTGCGCTTCGCCGGGTTTGAGCGGATCGCCGCTTCTTCCTTGGCGATATAGAGGAACATCCCGTCGAGGCCGTACTGAACGCCGTGGCTAATCAGATTGGACTTGGCGTCTGCGCCGAGCCGTGGCGCGAGCGGTATTGATCGCAGGCGGGCATCTAGCGAGTCGAGTGTTTTGACGGCGCCGGTTTCCTGAAGTGCGTTCGACATGATTGGCGTGAAAAGATTGGTGAGCGGCGAGAAGGTTCTGTCTTTCAGATAGGTCGTTGCCGCATTTTCGCCGCCGCGCACGACGCCTATGGCGTCCCTGATGCTCATTGAGGAAATAGCGTTGACAAAGATCTTGCGCGCGCGGGGGACAGCCGTCTCCGCGCCGCGATTAAGCTGTGTCTCTAGCGTGTCGAGCGGTCCCGATAGTCCAAGCCGGGACAGTGACGATTGCATGTCCCGCAAAAATCCGGGCAGGGGAATGTGAATTTGCGGATTGCGTAAAAACCCGTCGCGCACGCCAATGAGCGAAATCGCTGACCCGACGCCGTTGTTCAGCGCTGCGCGAATGCCGGCCGCGGCGTCTGCTTCGGTGAGGGCGCCAGAGCTTCCGGGAATAGTGGGAAGCACCATGCCGTCGGTGACGCAGCCAGTCATAATGCCGGCGCCGCCGAGGATAAGAAAGGACCGCCGCGGAATCGGTAATAAGGTTTCTCTGGTCATATGGCCTCCTCGATTTGAACTATCCCCACCATTTAATGCGGGACTTTTTTCTTCTAATTGTTGCCCGTTACCGCCGGAACATCCGTAAACGGCGTGATCCCGAATTCCGGATAGATTTCGCTGGGAAAATAAACCGTTCCGCCGCGTGAGACGAGTGCGATGGATTTGATCGCCTTGATGTCTGCGGTCGGGTCGCCGGGAACAACGAAGAAATCAGCCAGCTTGCCGGGCTCAATGGCGCCGCGATCATTGAAGCCGAGATAGTCGGCCATGTCATAGCTTGCGCGTTTCAGCGCCTGCGCAGGGGTAAAGCCGAAACGCTGAAACAGCTCCACTTCGCGGTGCAGATGGAAAGCGCCGCCAAGATCGGTGCCGGGAACAAGGAAGATGCCGCGTTCATGCATCATGGTGAGCGTGTCGATGACTTTGTCGAAGGCGGCGCGATAGGCGGCGTCTTCTTCCGCATCGGCGACGTTGAGCAGGGCGACCTTGGCGCCGCGCTGAACCCCGATGGGCATATGCTCAATATAATCGGCCATGCCCGCATGGGTCTCACCATTGCGCCCCAACAGGCCGAACTCATGAATGACCGTGGTCGGGTCTGCGACGATGTTGTTGTCGACCATCAGATTGATCGTCTTTTGCACCTTGTCGCTGTTCAGATCGAGATCGGCGAATTTCGCCATGCCGGTAATGCGCGCAAGCGTTCGCGTATCGTCTTCCGGACCCAGCACCCAGCTCAGCATCACCTGATTGATATGAGTGATCTCATCATAGCCTGCTTCGATCATTTCATCGGGCGTTGAGAAAGCCGGGATGTGTCCGGCGACGCGCATGCCGCGCGCATGGGCCGCCTCCGCCATGGCTGGCACCCATTCGCCTTTAATGGAACTGTAGATCTTGATCTGGTGATAGCCGCCGCGGTCTGCATACATATTTACGAGATCGACGGCTTCCTGTTCGGTGGTGGCGAGTTCGCCGGTTGAGTTGTTCGTCTCGCTCTTACCTTCAATGAAGCCGCTCATGGAGATGCGCGGACCTGCAAGCACGCCGCTTTCGATTTTTTCGCGCAGCGGTTCGAGCACATCGATCTCGTTGCCCATGTCGCGCACCGACGTGATTCCGGCAAGGACATTAATGAGCGCATCATCGTCGCCCATATGACCGTGCATGTCGTAAAGGCCGGGAATAAGTGACCCGCCCGCGCCGTCGATCACCACTTCGCCGTCACTGCTTGCATCGGCGGCCTCAATCGCGGCGATTTTGTCGCCTTCAACCAGCACTGAAACAGGACCTGACATGTCCAGTGTTTCCGGCTGGAAGACACGGACATTCTGGATGCGGACCGGTTTGTCGAATTTGTGGGCGTAGCGAGACTGAATGTCTTCGTACCGAGCCGCGCCATAATCCGCCGCGAGATTTCTGAGGCGCTCTTCCTCTGCTTCATAGCCTTTGCGAATGGTGATAAAGCGGGGCGTGATATAAGCGAAAAACTTGTTCTCATCATCCAGAATGAAATAGTCCGGATCGAGGTCGGCGCCGGAAAGCGCATAGGTTGTGATAGTTTCTTCGCCAGCATCGCCGGCAACAGTCAGCCTATCCATCTCAGCCAGGCGCAGTTCCCCGGCGGGCAGGGCGGGCATCGTTTGGTCGCTATCCTGCAACAGGGCGTTCGCCTGAATGAAGGCGGCGTAAGGGCTGCCGAATTGATTGATGTAAAGCGTCGGCGCTTCAACTTCAGCCTTGCCATGTCCCGTGGCGTCGGACCACGCGGCCTTGCCGCTGTTCAGCGCAAAGGTTTCCTCCACCTCGTTCCCGAAAGTTGTGTTCCCGGCAATGGACCATGCTACGGGGACGCCGTCAGCGTTCAGGGTCAACGATTCCTTGAAACCCGGTCCGCGGCCATTGTTCTTGAAGTCATAGTCGATGGTGAAGTCGTTTCCGGTGCGCTCCACATTCATATGACCCACATTCGTCCCGGCGATGATGACCGTATAGTCTTCCTGTGTTGGTATCGCGCTTGAGGCCGTCTCGTGAGTGCTTTGCGAACAGCCTGCGACGGCCAACAAAACAGAAGCTGCGCCAGCCATGGATCGCGCAATGAATGAAAATGACATGAAAGCCCTCGTTTCCCCGGATTTGTCCCAAAAACTGTATCCAACGAAGCCGAACCTCCCATAAATCACCGAAGCATGCCAGCCGGTAAAAAATCAGGACTTGTGTGCATTGCGGGGCTCTCAGGCGGCGGCTACATACGAGCAAAAGCACCACGCATATCGGGAGACGGCCGCTGGCCGAGTAAAAATAGATGACCAAACAGACATTCGACTGGCAGGACCCGCTCAGCCTTGAAACGCAGCTTAGCGACGAAGAACGGATGATCCGTGATGCGGCCCGCGGTTACGCCCAGGACAGCTTGATGCCGCGCATCCTGATGGCGAACCGTGAGGAGCGTTTCGACCGCGAGATCATGAGCGAGCTTGGCCAGCAGGGTTTGCTCGGCGCGACGGTGGCGGAGGAATATGGCGGCGGCGGCGCCAGCCATGTCGCTTACGGGCTGATCGCTCGCGAAGTGGAGCGTGTGGATAGCGGCTATCGTTCGGCGATGTCGGTGCAGTCGTCTCTGGTGATGTATCCGATCGAAGCGTTCGGCACAGAAGAACAAAAGCAAAAATACTTGCCGAAGCTTGCAACCGGCGAATGGGTCGGCTGCTTTGGTCTGACGGAATCCGACGGCGGATCCGATCCCGGCGCCATGCGCACCAAGGCCGAGAAAGTTGAGGGCGGCTACAAACTCAACGGCTCAAAAATGTGGATCACCAATTCGCCCATCGCCGATCTTGCGGTCGTCTGGGCGAAGCTCGCAAATGAAGAAGGAAAGCCGGAAATTCGCGGCTTTATTGTCGAGCGCGGAACCAAAGGTTTTGCGACGCCAAAGATTGAAGGCAAGCTATCGCTTCGCGCGTCGGTGACCGGCGAGATTGCGCTTGATGACGCGATCGTTCCGGAAGATGCGCTGTTGCCGAATGTGAAGGGCCTGCGCGGTCCATTCTCCTGTCTCAACAAAGCGCGTTACGGCATTTCCTGGGGAGCCATGGGCGCCGCGGAATATTGCTGGATGGCGGCGCGCGACTACGCCATGGATCGCGTCGTCTTCGGCAAACCGATTGCGGCGACGCAACTCGTGCAGAAAAAGCTCGCCGACATGCAAACGGAAATCGCGCTCGGTCTGCAGGGCGCGCTGGCGCTGGGCCGCCTGCTTGATAGCGGCGCCTATGTGCCCGAAGCGATCTCGCTGATGAAGCGCAACAATTGCGGCAAGGCGCTCGACATTGCGCGGGTCGCCCGTGACGTGCATGGCGGCAACGGCATTTCGGACGAGTATCATGTGCTGCGCCACGCGGTGAATCTCGAAACCGTCAACACCTATGAGGGCACACACGACATTCACGCCCTCATCCTCGGACGCGCCATCACCGGCATTCAGGCGTTTGCGTAAGATTTAAGAAGGTCCCGAAGGCGGCGCCGGCTGCACCGCCTGTAGCGATGCTTGCCGGCGCCAGCGCCGTCCGGTGGCGTTTCCTCGCGAGGACGTTTCCTCCAAGGACGGCGCAGCCGTTATGTTCGGCTGTCTTTGCGGTGCGCTTTTGCGCATCCCTGGGCGAGCGTTTAGCACGAGTACGGACAAAGGTCATTTTGCAGGCGCGAAGGGATTTCAGCCGCTTACCTGCGCCTGCAAACCCTTCGCAGAAGTGGTGTGCTGGAATTTCAGTTTCCGGTCCGGAAAGACGTAGTGGAAGGCCCCGTGAGACATGAGCGCGGCCTCGTGGAAGCCGGATAGAATCAGCTTCAGCTTGCCGGGATATGAGGCCATATCGCCGATGCAGAAAATGCCCGGAACCGAAGTTTCGAACTTCTCGGTGTCCACGTCGATGCGGTTCTCCGTCAGGTTGAGGCCAAATTCGGCGATGGGACCAAGCTTCATGGTCAGCCCGTAAAAAGCGAGCATCGTGTCGCACGGAATGTCATAGGCGCCGTCTTTCTCGTTTTCGACAGAAACTGCGCTGATTTGGCCGTTTATACCTTTTAGCCCGGTAATCTGCGCCACCTCAAAATCGATTTTCTGCTCATTGGCGAGGGCGTGCATTTTCTCAACGCTGTCTGGCGCGGCGCGGAAATCCGGGCGGCGGTGAACTAGGGTGATGCTTCTGGCGATAGGTTGCAGGTTCAAGGTCCAGTCAAGGGCGGAGTCGCCGCCGCCGGCGATCACAAGGTTCTTGCCCTTAAGGGCGCTGCGTTCACGGACGGCGTAAAAAACGGATTGTCCTTCGAACTCGTCAACGCCGGGGATAGGCGGTTTTTTCGGCTGAAAGGAGCCGCCGCCAGCGGCGATGACGATAACCGGCGCGGTCACGGTCGAGCCGAGATCGGTCGCGATGCTCCATTTGCCATCCGGCGTTTTGTCCAGCGACACCGCCATTTCGTTCATGTGAAAGCTGGCGCCAAAGGGCTCGATCTGATCGAGCAATTGCTTTGTCAGCTGTTCGCCGGTGATCGACTTGATCGCAGGAATGTCGAGGATCGGTTTTTCCGGATAAAGCTCCGCCGCCTGACCGCCGGGCTTGGCCTGTATATCAATGAGATGGGTTTTGACGCCAAGAAGTCCAAGCTCGAACACGGCAAAGAGGCCGCAGGGCCCTGCGCCGATGATGATGACATCGGTTTCGTGGGCGCCGCCGGGCGGAACGCTCTCCACGGTGCTTGCGGCCATTGCCTTCCTCCCGTCGAGGTCTTTGGCGAAAGCCTAGACGAGTTCCGGGCTGTCAGGGAAGGGCTGTCTCCACGGGGCGGAGCCTCAGGCTGATGGTCCGGTTTGCAAAATCGCCGGAAAGGGAAAGCGCCTCGTGGTGAGCCCAGGTCAATGGAAAGGCGCCCCACGGGATTGCCGCCGCAAAAATCAGCCCGTCCCCTCGCTTCGCCACCAGTGTCGCCTTCATCTCAACCGGTTGGATCGATCCGGGGAAATCAGCCAGCCAGGACGCCAACTCTCCCTCTGGCGTGAAGGCAGCCATGCAAACGCCACCCTCCAGAGAAATTTGGACCGCGCCGCGCGCATTGTCGTTTTCGGGCTTCGCCTCAGGAGTGGATGCGAAAACGCCGTCATAGCGCCAATCACCGATGGGGCAGGTTTCAGGGTCGACCTTTTCGGCGGCGGCGGTTGCGAGAAGTTCGCCGGTGGTCTCAATGCGTGAAGTCCATGCCGCGTTTGACAATAGCGCCGATGCGATGTTGCGGGCGCGGTTGTAAGTGAGGATGGATCTTGCGCCGGGCGTTACGCCCGCGTGATGGACGACGGGTTCTCCCTCCCAGTTTTCGCCGATACGCCAACCGAAGCCGATGGCGAAGCGCTCTGTCGCGACCGGTTTGCCGTTATTCAGCATTGTGGGGGATAGGGAAAAGTCTCGAAGCTTGGAACCGACAATTTCACCGCGCATATAAGCATCTGCAAAGCTGACAAGGTCGGTCGCGGTGCTGAGAATTCCCGTCGCGCCAACCACATGGTGTTGATTATTTCGCGCGATTTCACCGCCATGCTGAGCAAACAGGCGCGAGGCGTCTGCGGGCAATTGGTCAATTCGTTCGATGTTTGTGTGTGTGAGAG
>JAUHYK010000086.1 GCA_030426465.1 Alphaproteobacteria bacterium | reverse complement strand
CCGCTTCGCCATGTTGGCGGGCGCCTGCGAGAAGTAAACTGGAAAAACGCGACGGACAATTATGTGGATGCGTTGCACATTCCCATCGCCCATGACGGCCTGCACGGGCTTTTAGGATCAAGTTACAAGCTGACCATTGATCGGGACGTCCACAAGATTTTCAGCGAAGTGAAAACCGGGGAGATGGCATCACTCTCCAACAACGCCTATCGCAAAATTCTGCCCCATGTGGATCACCTGCCCGAAGACCGCCAGAACATGTGGACCTATTACAAGCTCTGGCCGAATCTGATGTTCGATTTTTATGCGGACCAGATCGACTTCATGCAGTTCATCCCACTGACGCCGACGACCTGTATCCTGCGGGAAAGCGCCTATGCGCTGGATGACGACCGGCGGGAAATGAAACTCGCGCGCTATCTCAATTGCCGCATCAACCGCAATGTGAATCGCGAAGACAAGGGTCTGATCGAACGCGTGCAGGAGGGCATGGGCTCCATGACGTTCGCCCAAGGCCCGCTCGGCACATCGGAAATCTGCCTGCGCCATTTCGCCAAACAGATGCGCGAAGCCATTCCGGTCGCGAAGTCCCGGGAAAAGCCGTCTCCTGATAAGATACAGGAAGCGTTTAACAGTTAAGTGGATATAGCGGCGCCTTCGGGCGCCGTTTCTTTTTGCCGCACCAGTGCAATGCCGAAAAATCCATACATAACGGCAAGCGCCGGATTTAACAGATTCACAAACGCATACGGCAAATAGTCCAGCGTCGGCACGCCGAGCGCGCCCGCCATAAAGACGCCGCATGTGGTCCACGGCACCAGCGCCGACGTCATGGTGCCTGCATCCTCAACCGTTCGCGATAGATTGACCGGCGCCAGCCCGCGCTTTTTATATTCCTTCAAATATAGCCGGCCTGGAATGATGATTGCCATATATTGCGTCGCCGAAAAAATATTCATGGCGATGGCGCTGAATACTGTCGTTGTGACCAGCGAGCCTACACCGCGAATGCGCTTGATCAGCGGCACCGTCAGGCGCTCAAGCAATCCGGTCGCCTCCATGGACGCCGCAAAACTCAATGCGGCGATCACCATCCAGATGATCGTCATCATGCTCGCCATGCCGCCGCGCGTTAACAGCCGGTCAAGTTCGGCGACGCCGAGATTCGACTGAAAGCCGCTCGACAATGCCTGCCATACGCCCTTCACCATGGCGGCGGCGTAGGGAAGCTCCCCCGCCGGATCCGCAAACACACGCACAATTTCCGGCTGGCGGATGATGGCGACAAGCCCGCCCAAAAGAGCGCCAATCGCAATTGTAGGATAAGGCGGGAACTTCCTGATCGCTAAAATGAAAACGGCGACAAGCGGCAACATTGTCAGCGGTCCCAGATCGTAAGCCGCTTTCAACGTCTCGCGGGTTTGCGCGATGGCGTCGACTGGCGCCGCCTCGCCGCCTTGAGTCAGGGAAAAGCCTCCGAAGATAATCGTTGCGATGATCAGGGACGGAATGGTTGTGGTCAGCATATGACGCACATGATCGAAAAGATTCACCCCCACCACTGCGGCGGCAAGATTGGTCGAATCCGACAAGGGAGAGAGCTTGTCGCCAAAGTAAGAGCCGCCGACAACAGCGCCTGCGGTGATTTCGGGCGAAAGACCCATGATCGTTGCGGCGCCAACGAGCGCCAAGCCCACCGTCCCCGCCGTTGTCCATGATGAGCCGATGGAAACAGAGACTGAGGCGCAGATGATTGCAGCCGCCGGATAAAACCATTGTGGGCTGATCAGCCCGAGCCCGTAATAGATCATCGCCGGGGCCGTGCCCGACATCATCCATGCGCCGATGAGCGCGCCAACAGCCAGAAGAATGAGCGATGCCGGGACAGCGCGCGATACCGAATGAACCACCGCCTCCTCAAGCGCTGACCATTTCATCCCGTATGCAAGACCGATAATGTTGGCGGCGCCCGCAGCGACAAGCAGCACAATCTGCGCCGGACCGCCGGCGGAAGCGTCACCGAACAACCAGACAGCCATCCCCATCAGGCCAATGAGCACAATCGCCGGGATGAGCGCGATGGCGAACGGAACGTCTTTCGTCATGTCGGCTCCATTTTTCGGCGCCTAACGGCGCTTTTCAAATTCCAAGCGGGCTTTTTTGAGATTGGCGATCACTGCAGCGCGTTCTTCATCGGTGTTGTAGGAGCCGTCTTCGGCGACAAGGATCAGCTTGTCGATCCAGGCGATAAAATGATCGGCGTCTTCCCGCGACCGGACAGACTCGCCGCCGATTTTCACATAGATCGGCGATGTCGTCGCGAAGGGATAATTATCGAGCACATAAGGCGACGCGCTTTTCGAATAAGCGCGGAGCGTCACCCAAGCGCTCTTGTCAATCGTCATTTCACCTTCAAAGGACGCGGACGTTCGGTTGTCTGAAAGCGGAATAGTTTGCGCGACTTCACCATTGACGATGAGATCGAGAGAATCGACCGGCGCAATCGACGTCAGCACTGCTTTGAAGTTTACGGTCTGCGCGCCGCTGCCTTTCTTTAACTCCTCGCCCGGCGCGGCGCCGTCCATCGTCAGCATAACCAGCGGTCCGTTGGTGGCGATAGAGTTGCCGGATTTCAAGCCTGCCAGCCAGCTGGCGGTTTCCTGTTCCGGATCATCTGAATCTGCCGCCCGCACCAGGGTGCGGTTCTGCCCGAGCGGCCCGCGCAGGGACGAATAATCCGTCATGGCGTCGGTGCCGCCAGCAGCAGGAATGCGCAATCCCGTATTCAATAATTTGTGCCAGACGCTTTCCGTCGTCAGGGGATCGGCGAAACCGACAATTTCGAGATAGTCGAGTTTGCCGAGCGCTGCGTTGACGGGCAACGCATGAGATAATTTCCCATCTGACGACAGGGCCGGCGCCGGTGGATCGAACGGATGCACATAGCCGACCAGCGCTCCTTGAGCATGCGCAATGTCAGCGACTGTTAGATTATCCGGATAGTAGCTATGCAGCGCCGTCTTCGGATAGGCGACGTAGTCGCCAAGAAGATAATGCTCTTTCAGGCCAAGCAGCCCCATATGGCCCCACAGGCTGGTGTGATATTCCTGCGCATGCAGGATCGTGGCGCTGGTTCCATCAGGACTGAACGGTTCCGGCGTGAAATAATCGATATCGGGAATGCGTTGTTCCTTATTGACTATCAGGTTGAAGACAAGGTCGAGGTCTTCGGCGTCCGCCTGTTTCGCCAGCTTCTGCGGCGTCATCCGATAGACGCCGCCATAATTCATATGAACGTGAACGTCCGCCGACCGCCAGCCGTCAAAGGCCGCTGCGTTCGGCAATGGTTGCAGCGCAATGGTTTTATCGCTGGCTTTACCTTTCGCGATGGTGGCGGTCTCTGTCAAAACTGCATGGCGGAAGCCGCGCCAGACGGTGATCGTCGCCTCTCCCGCCGGAAGCGATACAACCGCTTCGCCCTGAACATGGAAATACATAGTCTCGCTCGGCCCCTGCGCGCGGTCATAGTAATCGTCCGCATGGATCATGGCGCCGTCCGGTGCGTAGTAACGACCATCGGCGCCACGGATCGATATACGCGCCGGCGCAGGCCCGCCATATTCATCAACAATGCTTATTTGCACCTCACCCATTGCTTGCGCATATTGTTTGTTCCCGATGTCCAGCATCTGGCGCACG
The DNA here is from genome assembly GCA_030426465.1 of Alphaproteobacteria bacterium. Classification (GTDB taxonomy): domain Bacteria; phylum Pseudomonadota; class Alphaproteobacteria; order Caulobacterales; family Parvularculaceae; genus Hyphococcus. The sequence goes on along the minus strand of JAUHYK010000086.1, from coordinate 15,662 downwards.
CCGCCGGTCATGTCCTGAATGATGATCTCGCCGGTTCCGCTTTCATTGGAGATATAGGCGATATACTTGCCGTCCGGCGACCAGCGGGCGGCGTCGACATCATAGTCGCCAAAGGAAAAGGCGAGCGGGTATCCCCCGGCCTCGGCATAGGTGATCCAGAGCTGATGGGATTGCCGTCTTTCAAAAGATGAATAGGCGATACGATTGCCGTCCGGAGACCAGTCGGGGCGCGCGCGCCAGGCGGTTTCTTCATTGATGAGCAACTCAGCGGGCGCCGACATGTCGACGCGCTGACGATAGACCGACCCTGAACCGTAACCGATTTCGGGGTTGGCGATAAAAACCAGAGACTGCCCATCCGGCGACCAGGCGGGGCTTAGTTCGTGGTCGATCTGCGAATAATAATAGCGCGGGTTTTTGCTGGTGCGTTCTTCGCGCCAGCGCTCGCTTTTCCATGCGCCGTTTTGGAACGAGGCAAGTGCAACATGAAAATGCCCTGTCTCATCCGTCGTCACATAGGCGATGCGTTTTCCATCCGGCGACCAGCGCGGATCGAGATTGACGGCGCCATTCTGCGTCACCGGCGTTTCACGGCCCGACCGCAAGTCACGAATGATGATTTCATAAGCGTCGTCCAAATAGCGCGTGAAGACAACGCGGCGTCCGTCCGCCGAAATATCCGGCTGATAATCGTACCCGCCGCCGGTTGTGATCTGTTGCGCTGTATCGTCGCCTATGCGCTGGCGCCAGAGACGGCCTTGCATGGAATAGACAAGACTTTTTCCATCCGCCGTCCAGTCTAGGGATGATGGTCCGCTCGTCAGATGCGGGACATACATCTCTCGCCAGTAATAGTTATGAGGAACTTTCACCTGCTTCATCACCGGTTCGCGGCCTTCGGCGAAAGCGCTCGTGATCATGATCGAAGCAGCGGCGAACAAGAGAGAAAGATAACGAAACATCACGACGTCTCCTTCTTCGGATCATCATTGGCGGCGAGCGGTGTGCGCGGCGACCACGCGAAATTTTCCGTGAGCGCTTCAAACGGCTCACCCTCAAGGACGAAAACGCGGTCTTCGCGCGCTTCACGAAAACCGATGCGCCGGTAAAACCGGCTTGCCGCGGCGTTCGAGCGATCTGCGGCAAGGCGGAGATAAACTGCGCCGTTATTGCGCGCGCGTTTCAGGACTGCGTTGATGAGGCGGCGCCCAACGCCCGCCCCCTGCTGGTCGGGCGTTACATAAATATCCTGAATGTAGACGCCGCGCCGCCCGCGCCAGGTGGAAAATTCACTGAAATAAACCGCAAGCCCAACCGGCCTTCCTCTAAACTCGGCGATCAGCGCGCGGAAATCCGGATGCGGACCGAAACCGTGGAGCCGCACCTCTTCTTCGGACAGGACCTCAACGTCAGGCCGTCCGGTCTCGCGGGCCAGCGCCGCGATCATGTCCCGAATAGCGCCTGCATCTTCGGGCTCCGCCTCGCGGATGAGAATGTCTTTCGCCATAAATCAGAAATTGACCTTGTTCCGGCCCTTCAAGGCAAGCAGAGCCCGTGTCTCATCAGCGCTCGCGGTCTCAAGGCCGAGATTTTCGATGATATTACGGATTTTTGCGACCTGCTGGGCGTTCGATTCCGCGAGAACACCCGGCGCGATGGAAAGATTATCTTCAAGCCCCACCCGGACATTGCCGCCCATGATTGCGCCCATCGTGGCCATGGCCATCTGTTTGCCGCCAGCGGCGAGGACCGAGAAGTGGTACTCGCACGGGATCACTCTGTCGGCACAATTCTTCATGGCGACAAGATTTTCAACGCTCGCTCCGGCGCCGCCAAGAACGCCCAGCACAAACTGGATATAAAGCGGCGCCTTGATGAGCCCGTTTTTCACATAATAGCCGAGGGTTTCGATCTGGCCGAGATCATAACATTCGAATTCGAACTTGGCGCCGCGCCCTTCGCCGAGGTCTTCGATAATCTCTTCAATATCCTCAAACGTATTCTTGAACACCGTTCGCCGCGTGGCGTCGAGGAGCTCAGGCTCCCAATTATGTTTCCACCCGGAATATTTATCGAGCATCGGAAATGTGCCGAAATTCATGGAGCCCATATTCAAGGAGCACATTTCCGGAGCCATTTCCCTCGCCGGCGCCAGGCGCGCATCGAGCGGCATCACTGAACTGCCGCCAGTGGAGATATTGATAATGGCGTCGGTTTCTTTCGCGATTTTTTCGAGAAATGGACGGAAATGCCCGGGTTCCGCGCTTGGACGCCCGCTCTCGGGATCACGGGCGTGAAGGTGGATGATCGCCGCCCCGGCCCGGGCCGCCTCAATCGACGCCTCGGCGATCTCGTCCGCCGTCACCGGCAGGGCCCCGCTCATGGTTGGGGTATGGATGGAGCCGGTCACGGCGCAGGTAATGATCACCTTGCGGCCCTGCGCACCGCGACTTTGCCCTGCAGAAATACCGTTTTTGGAATTTTTCATATTGCCTGACCGGATGCTTTTCATGCATTCTGTCAAGCAATGGAGCGGTTTTCAATTATAATGTAAAGGAATGAAGTTATGACGCCGGGGCGTGAATCAGACTTCACCCGGGACGAGGAAGACCTCGCCTGGCGGCTCGACTGGAACCTGTTGCGCTCCTTCATGGTGATCATGGATGTGGGCAGCATCACCGAGGCCGCGCGGCGGCTCGATCTGAAACAACCGACCGTCTCCAACGCACTTCGCCGCCTTGAAGAAACCCTCGGCCGCCGCCTTATCGACCGGGGCCCGCGGAGTTTCGAACCCACCGCACACGGACAGGCGCTTTACGAACAGGTGGCCCAGATGTTCGGCTCCATCGAACGTCTCACCGCCATTCTCGAAGAAGAAATGGACGATGTCTCCGGCACCGTTTCAATTGCGATGGCGACCCATGTGACGACACCGCTGGTTGATGAAACCCTGACCGAGTTTCAACAGCGTTATCCCAACACAACGATTTCCATTACCGTTAATTCAAGCCGCAACATCGTCGATCTCATCCGCGCCAAACGTTGCGGGCTTGGCGTATGCCTTGTCAAAGAACAAGACCCCGCGCTCGACTATCATCATCTCTTCCGGGAGTATTTCGGATTTTTCTGCGGACCGTCCCATCGCCTGTTCGGCCGTTCCGATCTGACCGTTGAGGATCTCAGTGGTGAACGCAGCGTATCCTTTGATACGGACCGTCTCGAAGATGTGCTCCGTCCTGTCGCCATCTTGCGCGAAGGCGCAGCCTTCGCCTCACCGCCTGCGGGCGTCTCCAACAATCTCGAGGAAGTCCGCCGCATGTGCATTGCCGGGCTCGGGGTTGCAGCGCTCCCCGTCCATGTGATGGAGCGGGATGTGCGCGACGGCTTGCTCTGGCGGCTGCCGCCACATGACGGCGCCCCGGAAGTCGATATTTTCGCGGTCACCAATCCGGAGACCCATCTCAACCGCGCCGAGCAGGAATTTGTCAAAATGCTGGTCGAACGGCTTGACGCCACACCGTTGAAAGAGCGCGTTTACGGCGCCGCCGGGGCGGCGCCCAAGTCATCCGCTAAAGCCTGCTAGTGATATGACCGGCCTGATTTTGACGGCCTGATGCACAGAAGAGATCTTATGCGTCCTGTGTCCGAAAACATTTTCAACTGGTCGCCTGAAACGCCTTCGCATCTGTTTTATCAGACGGGCGGGCGCCGCCCGTTTATCGCCCGCGCCGAGGGCGTTTACATCTGGGACGATCAGGGCCGCCGGTTTCTTGACGGCTCGTCCGGCGCCATGGTCTCCAATATCGGCCATGGCAATAAACGCGTTCTTGACGCCATGCGCGCGCAGATGAATGCGACGACATTTGGGTATCGCCTGCATTTTGAAAACGAACCGGCGGAACGGCTTGCGTCCGTACTGTCGAACCTGTCGCCGAACGGCCTCGACCGCGTCTTCTTCGCTTCAGGCGGATCGGAAGCGGTTGAAAGCTGCATCAAGCTCGCGCGGCAATATGCAATCGCAAAAGGCGAACCAAAACGCACACAAATTATTTCGCGTTTTCCATCCTACCACGGGTCCACCTTCGGCGCGCTCGCCGCTACTGGTTACGGTCCCCTCAACGATCCCTTCGCGTCAATGATCCGGGAGATGCCGAAAATTCCGGCGCCGACCGCTTATCTCGATCGCGACAATTTAAGCGCGGAAGCGCGGGGCCATCGCTATGCCGACATGCTGCGCGACAAAATCGAAGAGATCGGTCCAGAAAACGCCCTCGCCTTCATCATGGAGCCCATAGGCGGCGCCTCCACCGGCGCGCTTGTGGCGCCGGACAGCTATTACCAGCGCATACGCGATATCTGCGAGGAATATGGCGTGCTTCTCATCTATGATGAAGTGATGACCGGGGTCGGGCGCACGGGAACTTTTCTCGCTGCCGAACACTGGAATCAGTCGCCGGACATTATTGCTCTCTCGAAGGGACTGGGCGCCGGTTACATTCCTCTTGGCGCCATGATCGCGCGACATGATATTGTCGACGCCGTCGTTGCGGGCGGCGGCTTCATGCATGGCTATACCTATGCAGGCAATCCGCTTGCCTGCGCCGCCGGGCTCGCAGTCATCCGTGAGATTTTCGACGCCGACCTGATGGCGAACACGGCGCTTATCGGCGCCATGTTGAAATCGCGCCTCGAAGATCTGATGGCGGAATTTCCCTTCATTGGCGATGTACGCGGCAAAGGTCTTCTTCTCGCATTCGAACTCGTCGCCAACCGGGAGACGATGTCGCCTTTGCCGAAAGACGCGAGCGCTTTCGCCAAGCTCGTGGAATATGCTTACGAAGAACAACTCATCATTTATTCCCGGCGCACCCGCGGCGGCTATGAAGGCGATCACTTCCTTGTCTGCCCGCCCATGGTGACAGATGAAAGCCACGTCGACGAGATTACCGGGAAACTGACAAAGGCCCTTCGCCGTCTCGCTGCAGATTTAAAACTTCCCGTCAACGGATAGGTCCATGAAAGCCGTACTCGCCGAGGAACAACAACGCCACTACCCGCCTTCCTTTCTCGTAAACGGCGTGATGGAGGCGAATCCGGAGCGGCCGGAGCGCATCGCAATGTTGCTCCAGGGTGCGAAAGACACTGGCTGCGAAATTGTCCGACCGGAAAACTATGGCGATGCTCCGATCCTTACGGTGCATTCCCAGCGTTATCTGAATTTTCTCGAACGCGCCCATGAACGCTGGTCGCGCATCAAGGGCGCGTCGGAGGCGGTGACGCCGAATATTCATCCAATCCACAGGCGCGGTTATCCCGACTCCGTTGTCGCGCAGGCGGGCTGGCATATGATTGACGCCTCGGCGCCGATCTCGGCCGACACATGGGAAAGCACGCAATGGAGCGCATGGACGGCGGCGCATGCCGCCGAGTTGGTTCTGGGCGGCGAGAGCGCCGCCTATGCGCTGTGCCGACCGCCGGGTCATCACGCGGGCGCGGAAACCGCCGGCGGCTTTTGCTATTTGAACAATTCGGCCATCGCCGCTTCTTGCTTGCGCAAGACTTATGATCGCGTCGCCATCCTTGATGTGGATCTCCATCACGGCAATGGCACACAGGACATTTTCTACGAGCGCAGCGATGTGTTGACCGTTTCCATCCATGCGGATCCGGTGCGGTTTTACCCTTTCTTCTGGGGCTATGCGGACGAAACCGGCGCGGGCGCGGGCGAAGACGCGAATCTAAACCTCCCCCTTCCCCGCGGGTCGAACGATGCAGCTTTCATGGACGCGCTGGCGGTCGCCCTGAAGAAAGTTCAATCCTACAAGCCCGATGCACTGGTCATTGCGCTGGGTCTGGACGCCTATGAAGGCGATCCGATTGCGGGTCTCGCCGTGACGACCGGCGGTTTCGTGCGCGTTGGTGAGGCTATTGGCGCCGCTTTGAAACTCCCTACTGTCATCGTTCAGGAGGGCGGCTATCCTTGCGATGAACTCGGAGACAATCTCTCGTCATTTCTCGGCGGCTATGAAAGCCGCCGCTAAACCACAGGAGGCTTCATGCGCCTGATCCATCTCGCGGCGTCACTTGCCGTCGCCGTCACGCCTGCTCTGGCGCAGGAAAAGCCACCCCTCACCGTCGATGATATTCACAAGATCGCAGACATCACCGAACCGGCCTTTTCGCCGGACGGAAATTTCATCGCCTATACACTCTCAACCCATAATCTGGTTATGGACGCGACGGTAAGTGATCTCTGGCGCGTCTCCTGGGAAGGCGATCAAAAGCAACTCACCAAAACCCCGGAGACAAGTGAGTGGGCGCCCGCTTTTGGCGGCGACATCATCGCGTTTTTGAGCGACGGAACGGAAGAAGGTGAAACCCAGGTTTTCGTCATGGCATCGGATGGCGGCAAGCAACGCCAGGCAACGCATATCAAAGGCGGGATCTCGGAATTCGCGCTCTCCCCGGATGGAAAAACCATCATCGCCGGGGCGGAAGTTGGCCCGTCCGTTGGAGCCGATCCGGAAAAACCGCTTCCCATCGTCATCACCCGTTTCGGCTTCAAGGACGACGCGCGAGGTTATATTGACGATCGGCGGATACATTTTTTCCGCGTCGACATAGAGAGCGGCGAGACCTTACAGATCACCGAAGGCGCCGCCGATTATTACTCGCCTTCATGGTCGCCCGACGGATCGCAGATCGCCTTCGTCACCAAACGGCGCGAGCGCGAGGACCGGCATTTCGACTATGATGTTTATGTCATGGCGCCGGTTCAGGGCGCCGGCCAACGCAAAATTTCCACCTATGACGGTTCCGATTCCGATCCGGAAACCTGGGCCCGCCCGCGCTGGTCGCCGGATGGAAAGAAACTCGTCTGGCTGCAAATGGGCGAAGACAAGTGGATTTACTATTCGCCATTCGAGCTGACCGTCGCCGACCTTGACGCCGGAGAGGTGAAACCCCTCGCCCGTATCGACCGCTGGTTTTATACACCGCAATGGGGCGAAGATTCAAAAACTGTGTATGCGCTCATTGAACAGGATCGTGACACCTGGGCGGCGAAGATCAATGTTGACAGCGAAGAAATCACCTATCTGACCGAAGGATCGCGTTTCGCTTACGATCTAGCTGTGTCGCGCGATGGCCGCGTCGTTGTGCTCGACGGTGATGCAAGCGAGCCTTACCAACTTTCCGCTGTCGACAATGGCCGCCGCGCCCTGACAAAGCACAATGACTGGCTGAAAGACTGTCGCCTCGCCGAGACAAGGGACATTTCTTTCGAGAGCGGCAAGGAAGACATTCACGGCATGCTTATCTTGCCGCTCGATTACGAAGAAGGAAAACAATATCCTGTCATAGCGCGTCTGCATGGCGGACCAGTCTATCAGTTCAGCCATGAATTCATGTTCGACTGGCAGGTTTACGCCGCAAACGGCTACGCCGTTCTCGCCGTCAATCCGCGCGGCTCCTCCGGGCGTGGTTTCGATTTCGCAAAAGCGATCTATGGCGACTGGGGCAATGTGGATGTGAAAGACATTTCCGCCGGTCTTGACCATGTGATTGCGGTGGGCGTCGCCGATCCCGAGCGCATTGGCGTGGGCGGCTGGAGTTACGGCGGCATCCTCACCAATTACATGATCGCCAGCGACAACCGCATCAAGGCGGCGGTGAGCGGAGCGGGCATGTCAAACTTTCTCGGCGGCTATGGCGCGGATCAATACGCACTCGAATATGAATTCGAGGTCGGCCTGCCCTGGCGCGACCGGAAAGCCTATGAACGGATTTCCTATCCGTTCTTTCATGCAGACCGCATCAGCGCAGCAACGCAGTTCCAATGCGCAGGCGCCGACGAGAACGTCCCCTGCATTGGCGCTGAACAGATGTACCAGGCGCTACGGTCGCTTGAGCGCGACACCGAGCTAGTGATCTATCCAGGCGAAGATCACGGCCTGACGCGGCCGAGTTTCGTCAAAGACCGGATGCAACGCACGTTAGACTGGTATGACCGTTATCTGAAAACGGACTAGCTAATCCGCCAGACGGCCATATTGTTTTAAAACCGCGCGCAACGACTCGTGGTCGATAGCCTTTGCGTAACGCCCTTCATTGCCCGTCATGTCGCGAGCGGCGACCATGGCGTTGACTATGGCTTCTTCGGTCGCGTTCGCCGTCGCTAGAAATAGCGGATCAAGCGCCCCATTGCCAAGTTTCGACAGGCCCATAAGCGCCCCGTCGCCGGGTTCCAATGACGCAGTTGAAAAGGCGATGAAAATATCGCCTGAGCCATTGCCGGCGTAACTTCCCATGCGGCCAAGGCCGAGCGATGCGCGCCTGGCGATGCGTTTCAATTGTTGCGGCAATAGCGGCGCATCGGTCGCGATCACAATGATGATGGAGCCTGATTCTGCGGCCGCTGGGTCGTCTTTCGAGAAAATGCGGTCATTACGCAAATGTTGACCAACCGGGACACCCGCAATGCGCAAAGGATCGCGCATGCCGTAATTGGCCTGCACCAGAACGCCAAGCGTATAGTTTTCGCCCTCAACATCGACGACACGCGATGAGGTGCCGATGCCGCATTTGAACTCATGACAGATCATGCCTGTACCGCCGCCCACATTGCCTTCGGCGACCGGGCCGGTTTTCGCCGCTTCGATCGCACGCGCGGCGTGTTTCCCAGTGACATGAAAGCCGTTGATATCGTTCAGATCTCCATCCCATGTTTCCGCGACTACTGGCAGCGACCACCAATAACCGGAGGAATCCGCTTCTGCTTTTTCGACGCGCCATTTGATGACGCCTTCATGGACGGCGCCGACGCTGTGCGTATTGGTGATCATCACCGGCCCTTCAAGAAATCCGGACTCTTCGATCCAATGAGTCCCCGTCATTTCACCATTGCCGTTAAGTGAGAAAACTCCTGCAAACACGTCCTCTTCAAGGGTCTTTTCACCACGCGGCAAGATCGCCGTGACGCCGGTGCGGACCGCACGGCCGCCGCGCAAATCCTTGATGATGGTTTCCTGCCCAACCGCAACGCCTTCGACATCGGTGATGGCGTTCAACGGCCCTGGCGTTCCGTCAAACGGCACGCCAAGGTCGCGCGCCCGCGGCTCTAGCGCAGCCGCAAAGGAAAGCTGCGCCGCCGCTGCGAGGAAAATAATCAGCTTTTTCATAACGCCCCTATTCGCAATGGACCTTACGTCCGCCTTTGATAACGCCTTTGACATCCGACAGTATAGAAATGTCAGAAAGCGGGTCGCCCTCGACCGCAATCATATCTGCATAGTGACCGGGAGAAATCGCGCCCGTATCCTTTTCCCAGCCGAGCAGTTCCGCCGAATGCAGCGTCGCCGACTGAATAGCGCGCATCGGCGTCATACCGTAGCGCACCATGTAAGGCATTTGCCTGGCGTTATCGCCATGAGGATAAACCCCGGCATCGGTGCCAAAGGCGATCTTGACGCCCATCTTGACCGCTTTTTGGAAAACCTCGCGTTGCGTATCCGTCGTGTCGCGGTTTTTCTGCATCGTTTCTTCGGGCCAGTCTTCGGCGGCGCCAATTTCATTGATGTAATCGCCATTATAAATATCGGCGACAAGAAAGACCCCGCGCGATTTCATCATCCGCAACGCCTCATCATCCAGAAGAGAGCCGTGTTCAATAGAGTCGACGCCAGCGCGCACCGCCATTTTGGCGCCTTCCGCACCATGAGCATGCGCCGTCACTTTCTTTTCGTATTTTTTCGCCTCGCCGACAATGGCGCTCATCTCTTCTTCTGAAAGCTCCGGCAAGCCGGGATCTGTGCCAACCGTCAGCACGGCGCCAGTGGCGATCATTTTCAGCAAATCAACACGGTGCTGAAGAAACTCCCGCGCTTTTTGGCGCGCATCCTCGGGCCCGCGCACAATACCGCGCGTCATGTCGTCAGGCGCCTTTGCGTCATAGGCGAGACCAGTGATGGCGCCGCCGCCCTCAGGGATTGTGAAGTATCCGCCGGCGACCGCCATCCGCGGACCTTCCACATCGCCGCGATTGATGGCGTCGCGCAACGCGACATCGGTGAAGGCGCGCCAGGAGCCAACGTCGCGCACCGTCGTGAATCCTGCGCAAAGAGTTTTCTTCCCATTGCCCACTCCGGCCAACACATCCTGAGCGCCCGTTGACATCAGCGGATCGATAATGCCGCCCTGGATGTCGCCCACCAGATGGGTGTGCATATCGGCAAGGCCCGGCAGCACCGTATATTGCGACCAGTCTGTCAGCGGACCGTCGGCGGGCGTAGACTCAAAAGCCGTAATCGCCGCGACCCGGCCGTCCTTCACGCGAATCAACTGGTCGGAAAGGACAGCTCCCCTCTCAACATCGACCAGCTTGCCCGCGCGGACATAGGAGACATCCTGCGCGGCGGCGGTCATAGACAAGCTGAATGCTGAGATTGCGCCAGCCATCATGGCGATTGTGCGAAACTTGGCGTGCGACATTATGAAAAACTCCCTTGGACGGCTTCTTTTGCTCTAAACTGTTTGCCGAACGATCCTACGCCGGGCCAGCATCAGCGGGCAAGGCGCGAGAGACCAACAACAAAGGACAAGTCATGCGCAAATCGTCCCTATCCGCCCTTCTTCTTTTTACATGTCTTTCGCCATTCGCCATGGCCGCAGCCGACGATGCGCTGACCCCGCCCGAACTCACCGCGCAGGCGATCGACATGCTCGGCAAGACGATCGCGATTGAATCGGTTGAAGGCAAAGGCAATGTTCCCGCCGTGGCTGACTATATCGCCGGTGAATTGCGCAAGGGCGGCTTTGCCGAAAACGATATCGTCATCGAACGTCATGGTGAAACCGCAACGCTGATCGCGACCTATAAAGGGAGCGGCGAGAAAAAGCCGATCCTTCTTTCCGCGCATATGGATGTCGTTAGCGCCAACCCGGAGGACTGGACCCGCGATCCTTTCACCATGGTGGAAGAGGATGGCTATCTGTTCGGACGCGGCGTCACGGATAATAAATTCGGCCTGACCATGATGGTGCAGACCCTGATCCGTCTGAAACAGGAAGGCTTTACGCCGAACCGCGATCTGGTGCTGGCCCTCTCCGGAGATGAAGAAACCCAGATGAAGACCACCATGGTTCTCGCCAAAAAACTTGAAGGCGCAGACATCGTTTTGAACAGCGACGGCGGCGGCGGGGGTCTTGGCGAAAATGGCGAGCCTGTCGCCTACTACCTGCAGGGCGCCGAAAAAACCTATGCCGACTACGCCATCACCTTCACCAATCCCGGCGGTCACTCCAGCCTGCCGCGCAAAGACAACGCAATTTACGACCTCGCCAATGCGGCGCTCAATATTTCCAATTACGAATTCCCGGTGATGTGGAGCGATATTACGCGCGAAAGCTTCCGCCAGGCGGCCACGCAAACCGAAGGCGAGCTGGGCAAAGCTATGGCCGATTTCGCGGAGAACCCGAAAAGCAAGAAAGCGATCAAGGTTCTGTCCGAGCGGCCGGAATATGTGGGTCAGTTACGCACAACCTGCGTCGCCACCATGCTCAATGGCGGTCACGCGCTGAACGCCCTGCCCCAGCGCGCTGAAATGAATGTCAATTGCCGGATCTTCCCTGGTGTCAATCCGGAGGATGTCCAGGCGAAACTTCTGGAGCTTGTGGACAATCCGGATGCGACCATCGAGCTTGTGGATGAAGTTCATTATTCCGACGCCTCGCCCCTGCGCGATGATGTCGTGGCGGCGGTGCGCAAAGCGGTTGACCGGCGCTATCCCGGCCTCGCCATTGTGCCGGAAATGTCTGCAGGCGCCTCTGATAGTCTTCACTTCCGCGCTCACGGCATCGACAGCTATGGCGTTTCAGGCATCTTCATGAAGCCGTCTGATATGTACGCCCATGGGCTGAACGAGCGCGTGCCTGTCGCCACCATCGATGGCGCGCTTGACCATTGGCATACGCTGATCACGGAACTCGCCGGAAGCGAATGATCAGCCGCCGATTTTGCCGTTCTGCCAGCGCGTGAAAGCATAGACCGGCAGGCCGGTGAAAAGCAGCGCCGTTCCCCAGGCGACGGCCTCGCCGCCAGCGCCATAGATTGTCCAGATTGCATAAATCACCGCAGCGGTCGCCGCCGCAAGCAATAGAGGCGATGACGCCAGCCTACCTGTGCGTTGCAATTGCAAGGCGGAAAGCGCCGTAGCCAGAAACATGAACAGAGACGCCGTCGTCGACAGGAGCACGATGAAGGTGAACAGTTCTGTCATGGACTTCGAATAATTGAGCATGACAATGCCGGTCAGCAACAAGCTCGACGTCACATGAGCCCGCACCGGCAACCCGCGAGCGGATTCCTTCGCTAAAAACCGAGGGAAGACACCGCCTTTCGCCATAGCGTAGGGCAATTCCCCCTGCACCATGATCCAGCCATTCAGCGCGCCAAAACCGCTGATAGCGGCGAACAATGCGACAAGCCGGCCCGCGTCAGAATTAAGATATGCCCCGACAAAATCCGCGAATGGCGCATTAGACGCCGCCACTTCGTCCGCAGGCAGAAGAAGGATCACCGCCGAACAGGAAAGAAGATAAATAATGCCGGCGAAGATCATGCCTGTCATGGTCGCGCGCGGAATGGTCTTCGACGGATTTTCGACATGTTCGGCGGGCACCGTCGCCGACTCAAGCCCCAAAAGCGCCCACAATGTAAGGGTCGCCGCCGCGGTAATACCCGCAAGCTTGAAATCGCCAAAGCCATTGAATTCAGGCAACGCAGCCGGCTTGTCGCTGGCGCCGGAAAGCGCAAACCCGGCCAGCAAAATAACCGCCAACAACGGCATGATTTTCAGGACGGTCGTCACCAGTTGCACGGACCCGGCGAGAAAAGCGCCGCGGCAATTGATAGCCGTTAACAGCCAGATGGCGCCGCAAGTGATCAGCGCATGAAGGCCTGTCGTTTCTGCGATGTGCGGAAAGAAGACACTCAAATAGCTGACAGCGCCTGTGGCGACCGCCGCATTGCCGACCCAGATAGATATCCAGTAACTCCACGCCACCATAAAAGACGGCGCCGCCCCGAAGGCTTCCCGCGCATAGGCGTAAGGTCCGCCCGCCTTCGGGAAGGACCGCGCCAACGCGGCGAACACGGCGGCGAGACAGACGCCACCTGCGATGGTCATGATCCAACCGGCGATCGCACTCCACCCAAAAGGCGCAAGCGCCGCCGGCAACAAGAATACGCCGGAGCCAATCATATTGCCGACGACAAGCGCTGTCGCCATCCAGAAACCGAGCGGCTTATCGCGCTTGGCGGACATCCCACTATCTGTCAAAGACACACCTTTATCATTTGCTTTTCAGCACTTCGAACAACAGGAAGCAGAATGCGCCTTGACACATATTTTCGCCAATAAAAAAGCCGGCGTCCTCACGCCGGCTTTTTTGTTCATCGTGTGCTTATCCGCCTCAGAAATCTTTTCCGAAACGCAGGCCGATGGTGCGCGGCACGTTCACGCCATACTGCACTCGTGATCCACAAACACCGCAAGCCACAAGGTTCAACTGGCGCGCGCGTTCGTCTGTTGCGTTCGCGACATACAGAACCAGCTCCCATTCCGCCTCTTCGTTGCGAATGCCGGTGCTGAAGTCGAACACAGCATATCCTGGCTGCGGCCCCAGCGTCGCGACATCGGCGTCAGTCAAACCAGCTGCCGAACTTGTCTGACCGCTCACTGATCCTTGCAAGTGCGCCAAGAGGCCGCCGACCGGGAAGTCGTAGCGCGCCGTCAGCGTGCCTTTGAAGTCCGGCACGACCGGAAGGCGAGTGCCGTCCAGCGCCTGCGGCGGTGAGGTTTCATCCGCGGAAGTCATGGGATCATCCACCGCCTGAGGGCATACCGTCGCTGGTCCGCCCGTGGTGAAGTCGAAGAAGCCGCAATAATCTTCTGTCAGCTTCGCATCAATGACGGAAACAGCCCCGTTAAGAGAGAAGCCTTCGAAGGGGCGCAAATTAAGATCAGCTTCAAAGCCGTTGATCCGCGCTTGCGCCGCGTTCTGAATTTCCGTCAGGCCGTTCTGCCCAAGAAGCGGGAACTGGAAGTCGCTCCATTTCTGGGTAAAGGCCGCCGCATTGAAGATAACGCGATTATCCGCCCATGCTGTCTTAAAGCCAACTTCCAGATTGCGGAGCGAATCCGCCAGATAAGGCGGCAACGTACCGCGACGGTTCACACCCCCCGGACGGAAACCGGTTGAGTAGGTGAAATAGACCATCTTGTCGTCATCAATATCATAGGTGACGCTGAGCTTGTGCGTTTCGCCCGTGTCTTTCGTGGTCCGATTCAGGTTCGTACATGGCGAACCCGGAACGATCGACGGCTCGAAACACGCCGCCTCACCCGTTCGGCTTGAGAAGTTTGCGCTATAGCCAAAGAACCCGACGAGCGAGTTGTTATACCGATAACCGCGCACACCGCCGATAAGCGTCAGGCGGTCGGTGACGTCGAATTCAACTTCGGTAAAGAGCGCAAGGTCGCGGTCCGTCCGTTTTTGTTCGGTGAGCCAGATGGTGTCGGGATGATCCGTCACCTCAAACAATGAGGTCAGATTCTCCACGACATATTGCTGGTGGATATAATGCGTCTGGTGGTTCTGGAAGAACCCGGCAACGGCCCGGATACGTTTGTCTTGCGGCGTCGAAATACGGATTTCATTCGAATATTTCGAGAAGCTGTCATCGCCCTGATAAGTTTGTGACGGGTCCACGAGATTATACATATCATCGTAGAAATAAGCGCCATATCCGTACAGCACGTCATAGTAATAGGCGTAATCGGTGTAATCCGAGAAGCTGTCGATCTGGCGTTTCAAATACGCGCCCGCATAGGTCAGGTCGAAATTGCCGATCTTACCCTCGACCGTCATCGCCGCTTGGAAGAACTTGTCTTCGTTCTGCTCGTCATAGAACCGGCCGGCGTTCAGATCGCCAAGCTTCGGATCATAGGTGGAGCGGCCTTCGAAATCGGACTTCTGCCCAAGCAGCGTTGGCGTCACCGTCCAGTTTTCGTCAAGATCGATTTTCAGCGCGAGACGGGCGCCGAAGGTTTCGCCGTCATTGAAGTCATCTTCAACCAGACCTGCATTCGTCTTTGTGATGCCTGACGACGGGAAGGTGCGGCTATCGAGAACATTGTCGATATAGCCGCCGTCCTGGACGTACCAACCTACAAGACGCACCGCCGCATTGTCGCCGAGCGGCTGGTTATACATACCCTCGAACTGATAGCCGATTTCACCGTCCTTGATGGTGTTGATCTCGGCGTCAAAGCCGCCCTCAACTTCGCCGAGTTTCGGTTTGTTGGTGATGATACGAAGGGTGCCCGCTTGCGAGCTCGCCCCGAAGAGTGTGCCCTGCGGTCCCGCCAAGGCTTCGACACGCTCAATGTCGTAAATATGGATCGGCAGAAAACCAAGAATGGTCGTTACTAGCTGTTCGTCGAGATAGACGCCGACCGATGGCAGCGACGCCGAGTGGTTGCCGTCGCCGCCTGAGACCACGCCGCGCATATATACCGAGGTTGCGTTTGGCGAGGTTGATTGGAAGGTCACTGAGGGAAGAAATTTGGCGTAGTCATCGAAGGATGAAACTTCGAGTTCTT
>JAUHYK010000085.1 GCA_030426465.1 Alphaproteobacteria bacterium | reverse complement strand
GCCGTGAAAACCCAAAAGGCACGGCCGTCGTTCAGGCTGACGCCAAATCGAAAACCCGGCTCTTGGTCGAGGTCGTGACGCAAATCCGGTCCACAGGCGTTGCTGACGTCGCCGTGTCGACGCAAGACGTTTAAGGAGAACGGCAAATGGGATCTCTCTTACGTTTAATTGTCGGCATCCCCGGCGCGATCGTCGTCACCAGCGGCCTTTTCCTTTTCATGGCCGCGATGATCCAGGGTCCAACGCGCCTCAACGAGGAAGAAGATGCGATCAACATCAACATCACGGCGCAGATTGACGATACGGACATCAACAACGCCAATCGCGAATTCAAGCGTCCGACGCTTGACGCCCCGCCGCCGCCGCCGCCGGCTGTGAACGACCCGTCGAACCGCCCGGCGCTGAACGGCGTCGCCGCGGCGATCCCGGAGATTAACGCGAACCTTTCGATCGGTTCCGGCTTCAACCCGGACCGTGACGCCCAGCCCCTCGTGCGTATTCCGCCGCAATACCCGGAACGCTGCATGAACCGGGCGAAAGCCACGGAAACTGTGCTGGTGCAATTCGACGTGACGCCGGATGGGCAGACAACGAACATCGAAGCCATAGACAGTTCCAACAGTTGCCTTAACCGCGCGGCGATCCGTTCTGTCGAGCGCTGGAAATATCAGCCGAAGATTGTCGATAACGAGGCGCAATGGCGCCGTGGGGTGCAAACCGCGATCACGTTTAACCTTGCGGAAGACTAGGATGCCGCTCGGTGGTTGACGCGATCAACCGCTAATGAACAGAGGTCGAGACCGCAGGATGAAAAACATGCGTGGGAACTATCGTAAGCTTTGTTTAACTGCCGCCGCTTCCGCTCTTGCTGCGGTGATGACGGCGGTCGCACCGACGACCGCGCTCGCGCAGCCTGCGCAGTGCGACGATGGAGAAAGCGGACCGTCGAAAACTCTTTCGCCGCGAGTCGGCCAGGAGATTCAGAAACTCTATGAGTTCATGCAGAACGACCAGTACAATGAAGCTCTGGGGGGGTTCAATAATCTGATCGGAAGCCGCGGCGATTCTATGAGCGCCTATGAAAAGTCGACGGTGTATGAACTACGCGCCAACGTCAAAATCAATCTTGAGGATTTTAATGGCGCTCTGCGCGATCTTCAGACCGCGCTTTCAACCAATGGTTTGCCGCCGGCGCGGAACAATCAGCTGCGTTATTATATTGCTCAGCTTCAGTTCCAGAATGAACAATATCAAACGGCGATCACCGGCCTTAATCAGTGGATTCAGCTTGCCCGCACCTGCGGCGTGGCGGTTGACCCGAACGCCTATTACCTGCTCGCCGCCGCTTACACTCAGGTTTCGCCGCCGAATTACCGGCAGGCTGTGGGGCCCGCCGAACAGGCCGTCGCTGGTATGGGGTCTGAGCCGCGCAAGGGCTATTACGATCTTTTGAACCTCATCTATTCAGAGCTCGGCAATAACGCCAAGCGTGCGCCGCTTTTGGAGCAGATGGTCAATTACTGGCCGGAGGATAAAGGCTACTGGACGCAGCTTTCGGGCGCCTATTCAGTGCAGAACAAGGACCGTGAAGCGTTCTCCGTGCTCGAGGTCGCTTATCGCGCAGGTCTTATTTCCAGCGAAAACGAGATCCTGACCCTCGTTCAGTACTATTCGTTCTTCGATAATCCTTATCGCGGCGCGACAATGCTTGAGCGGGAAATGAACGCCGGCAATGTCAAGCGCGTGCAGAAGAATCTTATTCTCCTGTCACAGCTCTGGAGTCAGGCGCGCGAGCACAAAAAATCGATCCCGATCCTTCGCGAAGCTGCTAATAACGCTTCCAATGGCGAGCTTTCCTATCGCCTCGGCATGGTGCTGCTCGCTGACGAACAATATGCGGCTTCCGAGCGTGCGCTTGTGTCGGCGCTGAACAAAGGCGGCATGGATCGGAAGGATACCGGCGATGCGTGGCTGCTTCTTGGCACCGCGCGTTTCAGCCAGGCCGGTCCGAGCGACACGGCGATCTGGGCGCGCGCCCGTCAGGCCTTTGTGCGTGCGCAGGCCTATGACAATGCGCGCCGCCGCGCCAGTGACTGGATTACCTATATCGATGCGGTCGTCGACACCTACTGGACCGGCCTTCGCCTCGATTGGGAACAGAATATTGCGCTCTGCGAAGACGACTATGCTCGCTTTGAACGCGATGCGCGCATTCGTGAACTTCAAAACCGCGCGCCTGAGCCCGAAGCGCTTGAGCGTGAAGCAGCGCGGCGCAATGAGTGTGAGGCGTTGAAAGCGCAAGGCCGCCCGAGCCGCAATAACGCGCCGGCTGAAAGCGGGTCCGATACGGAATCGGCGCCTGAGGCGACGGAAGAAAATACGCCGGAAGGTGAAGACTCCGACGCACAAGATTGATCCGGGGATCACACCGCGGATCACAATGAAAAAAGGCGCCCATTAGGGCGCCTTTTTTCATGATTGATTTTCGGGAGGCTGGCTCTTGAAGCGGTGCTGTTCTCCGGCGCCGCGTTCAGACTTTGTTAATACTCGTTGCGCTCGCCGAGAATGCGCCCGCCGTCTTTGGCTTCCGGGGTCTGGGTTGAGCATTCGAGATAGCCCTGACGCCAGCCTGCGCGATAGGCCTCATCGTTTTTGAAGGCATAGGCGTCACGTTCCTGCTTGCTGGAGAAGCTCTTGTCTTCCTCCGTCGCCGTCAGGCAGCCGTCGCCATAACCGGCGGAATAGCCCGGCGATTCCCGCAAAGCCGCCATATCGGTCGTCGATGCGCAGGAAGCCGCCGAAGCAGCGAGCAGCGCCGCAATCAGCGTTTGCGATGCGGGTTTAAAAAACGTCTTTAAAATCAGTGAATTAGGGCGCTTCACGAGGTTTTTGCTTCCTTCCGGCTACAGGGCCGGACCTTAGCATCCGAAGGCCGCGAGGTCTTGGAAAACCCGCTGCAAAAGTGAAATCCCCCGTTAACGGTGTTCCGGTTACAACGGTTTTGCGCCCGGGTTTTGCGCACAAGAAAGGCGAATTCCGCATCCATGACCGATTTTGACGCCGCCGATGAGATCCGCGCCGGCGCCCGGCCGAACCCGAAGCCGGACGTGGAGACGATGCTGACGCCGCTGGCGCCTTCCGGGCCCAGCGTGCGCACCCTGATGGTCAGGAAGCTGACTGACATTGTTGTCCTGCCCTCAGCGAAGATTTCTTCTAATGAGCGGTCGCTTGTCGCCGACATTCTTCTCCATGTGCTCGACAAGGTGGAGGAGCCGATCCGGATGGAAGTCGCCGGGCGCATCGCCCGGGTTTCTGAATGTCCGCCAGCGCTGGTGCGCATGTTGTTGCTCGATGAGGTGGCGGTCGCCGAAAAAATCATCACCGCCGCGGAAAACCTTCCCGAAGCGCTTTTGATTGAAGCGGCGCGTGATGGGAACATGGCGCACCGGGTCATGATTGCGCGGCGGATCGATCTGTCGACTGCAGTCGCTGATGCGTGTCTCGCTTTTGACGAGATCGATGTCTGTAAACAGGTTTTGAAACGCGACGATTGCATCTTGTCGCCGAATTCGGTGAACAAGCTTGTGGCGTTGAGCGCCACCAGCAAGGAAGTGCAGGGGATGTTGATGCGCCGGCGCGAGCTGGAGCCCGCCCATGGCTTCATCATGTTCTGGTGGGTCGACGCTGAGCGCCGCCGCCGGATTCTGACGCGCTTTGCGCTTGATCGCGCCGTTGTTCAGGATGCGCTCGCCGATCTTTATCCGCGGGTTTTCCGCGGCGGCGATCCCGATACGGTCGTCAAGGATATCCTCATTCTTTCCGAACGCCGTCACCGTCCACGCGGCGTCAATGGCGAACCTGTCTCCATGGATGTGGTGCGCAAGACGCTTGCGGCCGCTTGCAAATATCCCGCGCAGGAAATCATCGATGCGGTTTCCATGCTTGGCGGCATCAGCCGTGATCTGTCGGGCCGCATCCTGCGCGACGCCGGCGGCGAGCCTTATGCGGTTTTGTGTAAAAGTCTCGGCGTGCCCCGGGACGATTTTTACGCTTTCTTAACGGCGGCGGCCGACGGGCCGGAAGCGGACGCCCGGGCCGAAGGCCTGCTTGCGGTATTCGATTCCATGGCGCGCGATTTCTCCCGCGCGGTTCTGCGATATTGGGACTGGGACACCAACCCGCGCATCGCACACATCACGCGTTTGATGGCGGCCATTCAAAGCGATCTCAAGATCAATACGATCGACGATCTTTCGTCGTCATTTGTTTAAACATAAATCCCGCGCATCCCCGGCCCACGGCCTCATAAGACGAATCCGGTTTTCAACGCCGGCGTCCTTAAGTCTCGATTAAGGGCTTTACCATATAAACCCCTTGCTGGCGGCGGCCTTGCGTATCTAGGTTGCTGCCGGCGTTTTTTTCAGCTTTCATGCTGAACATCTCCCGCACAATTAAAACCAAATTATCCCTTGAGTTCACGCGCTGCGTTAACACGCCTCGTGCATGATGGTTCTTGCGTCATAGTGAGCGTGACAGGTGGAGGACGCATGTTGTCTTCGATGCGTGTAATCGTCTTCGCATCGCAAAAGGGTGGGTCGGGCAAAACAACATTGTCCGGACATATTGCGGTAGAAGCAGAGCGTCAGGGCGCCGGCCCCGTTGCGTTGATCGACACCGATCCGCAGGGATCGCTGGCGAAATGGTGGAACGTCCGTAAGGACCCCCAGCCGGCGTTTATTCAATCAGTTTTCTCGAATCTTTTTTATGATCTCGACAGCGCGCGCGAGGAGGGGTTCCGTCTCGTCGTTATCGATACGCCGCCGGCGGTCACGCGTGCGATTTCCGAAGTGGTGAGTTTCGCCGACATCGTTGTCGCGCCGACGCGGCCAAGCCCGCACGATCTTCGCGCTGTCGGCCCCACGGTTGACATCGCCGAGGCGCGCGGAAAGCCGCTGATTTTTGTCGTCAACGGCGCCACCCAGCGCGCGCGCATCACCTCTGAGGCCGCCGTCGCGTTGTCGCAGCACGGCACCGTTGCGCCTGTCACCATTCATCATCGCGTCGATTTCGCCGCCTCCATGATTGACGGCCGCACCGTGATGGAAATCGATCCGTTCTGTCAGTCCGCACAGGAAGTCTCGGCTCTCTGGTCCTATCTGCATGAGCGCCTGCAACGCGCCGATGGCGGTTACCGCCAGGATGAGATGAGCGGGGGGGCTTCGCAAAATCGCGTCTTCGGACGCAGGGCGGCGCAATGAACGCATACGCGCCAAACAGCTCCTCCTCTGACGGCGGCAATTTCGCCTCCCTGACATCGAGCCTTCTGGCCCGAAAGGGGGAAGCGCTGCCTGCGGTCGATGCGATCGCCCATGAAGGCGTCGATGTGGAGATGCGTCCGTTAAGTCCGGCGAATAATCCGGGCGGTCCGGCCAGTGTCGGTGAGGATACGATCAGCTCGATGTATCCGGCGGCGGACCGTGAGCGAGAACAGGAAATTGCGCGCGCCACTGCGGCCGCTCATGGCAATGTCCAGGTTCTGCATGCGGCCGGCCAGCGCCGCCGGGTGATCAGCGACGCGCCGAAGGCATGGACAATCCCGCCGCGCAGGCGCGCCCGCGGGGCGCAAGCGCCCACAGGCGTCCTCGCCCGCAAGGCCATTGTCACCCTGAAAATGCCGGCGCGCGATCTGGTGCGGTTGCGGCTCGCAGGGCGAGATCTGGAAATGTCCTGCCAGGCGATCATTCTCGATGCGCTTGAGTGCTATCTCGACGCCAATGACGTTCCGTCTGCGGAAGATAACGAAGCGATCCTGCGCGAGGTGGAACGCCTCGTCAGCAAGGCGAAAGCCAAACGCGCGGGTTAAATTGACGCAACGTCGGATGAGTCATTTTCGCCTTTGCGTTCCTTGCCTTTGAAGTCCCAAACTTCCCGGCCGAATGTAGACCAGTCGAGTGGGGCTTTCTTACGGTCTTCGCGACGGCGGAACACCATCAAGATAACGGTCGCATAAATCGAGATGACAAGTCCCTGTAAAACATATGGGGAAATTATGATCCGTGACACCTTGCGCAGCCAAAATCCGCACCAAGGCGTCGCCCGATCGGAGTCGCATACGGAAACTGTCCATTCTAGCTCCGAAAGGCCGGACTTATAGCTGGTGCCGTTCAGGAAATTGCTGATCGCGACGGAGCCTGCAATGACAGCGCGATCCGCCGCTTCGGTGAGGCGGTCTTGGATAAAGGCGTCCATAATCGACAACACAGCGACGCCATCCGTCAGGTTCATCGAATCTGTGCGCATTTCTTCATCAGGCTTCGGGACATCGATTTCGGTGCGCGGTTCTGCTGGGCCGGCGCTAAGGGCATCCGCCGCCATTGCGATTTTCGCGCCAGGGAAGTCACAGCCCCATTCTTTGCGGAATGCGTCAGCGCTGGCGGCATCATCTCCATAGGCTGCTGTTTGATCGGCGCACCAGGCTTGTCCCTGGAAATGGCCGCAATGGGCTGTGCGCCATATAATGTTTTCCGCGTCGCGGACCGGTTGAAACAGAATGATCTCTTTGACGCGAGGCTTGTAGCCATACTGCTCTTTTTTATCGAACGCGCCGAAAGGGCCTGTTTTCCCAACGACGCGCATATATTTATCGCCGACTTTCTCGCATATATCGCCGGTTTCCGCCTGATCGATCAGCGAGAGGAAATCGCCGGCGATGTCGCTGGAAAAGGTCTCAACTTGCGAAAGCGCGCTGGTGAGACCCTCGTTTTGGGCGAACAGTGTTTCGTAATCGGACTGTAGCGCCTCGACTTCGTCGATGAAGTCTTGGCTGAAAACATATCGGCCGAATACGGCGCGGATAGCGTCTCCCGCCTGTTCTGTAGACGGAGTAGGAAAGACCGGGCCAGCGGAGAAATCCATCTCCGTAGTCTTGCGTATTTCCACGCCGGCGTTTTCGACGGAGTAATCGGTGACAGTGACAACGAGCGCCGAGTAGACCAATCCAAAAACGATCGGCAGCCGGAAGAACGCCCAACGGGCCGCCTTAACGTGACCGAAGCGGTCGGCCAAAAAAAGCAGGAACGTGCAAAATATAACACCGCCGCCGAACAGCGTGACGGTCCAAAGAAGGTCCGCAGCCATCGCTTCGCCAAGAGTGACAGAGATTTTTTTGACACTCTCGGCGTCTGGAAAAGTGAACAATGCGGCGAAGCCAGTCGCGGCAGCCCTGAAAATGATATTGAAGACTAGAAATGATACGATGAAAGCGAAAGTCACGCCTGAGAATTGACGCCTGAAAAAGAAGGGACGTTCGAAAAGCAGCATGCGCCACTGATGCGGCGTTGAGGCGAGGAGCGTGATGAGCGCTGTGACGCCTGCAAAGGCGACGACCGGTTCGTGGCGGACCGCGATATAGACCGCAGCGGCGCAGGATAGCAGCAGAATAAGGCGCAAACTATCCGCCACAACGGAAACTATATGAAAGAACCGTCTGAACTGCGAATGCATTGGTGCGCCCCCTCTTGCCCCAAGTCCCCAACTCTTTAGCGCATTTACTTTGTAGAATCCCTCAATGCAATCGCTTAATTATGACGGTTTTAAAAATACAGCGTCATATGACTGTAAATATTGAATGCATGACTATTACGAACTGCGCCCAACCGCCGACGGCGCGCAGCCATGGGCTTTGCGGAAGGCGCGGAAAAACGCCGTGCGGTCTGAATAGCCGACAGCGTTCGCGACCTCAGCGACGGGAAGCCGGGTGTCCGTGACAAGGCGTAAGGCTGCATCCATGCGAACCATGCCGAGAAACTGCATCGGCGTTGCGCCGGTGGTGGTCTTGAACACGCGGATGAGATGATATTGCGACAGCCGCGCTTCGCGCGCAACGTCGTTCAAGGATAGATCCGCCTCGCCGAAACGCTGCAACATCACATCCCGGGCGAGCGCGCAGCGACGCGCAAGTTCCTTCCGGGTTGTGGCTTTGACAGCGCTGATCGTCTCGCGCGCGGCGGCGCTGGCGTCCTGAGCGTCAAGCAAGCCCGCATATAAAAGCGTGCACTTTTCCGAATACCATGCGTGATCGGCGCCGCCTTGTCTCGTGCGCGCGGCGATCTGGTCCATCATTGCTTGCTCTTTTGCGCCGGGCCGGATGAGTCGGGTTTGAAGCCGTCTTTCATTAGCGCGTGCGCGATCACAACCATCGTCGCCAAGCGCGCCATGGGCGGCGCCGTCCGTAATCCAGTGCGGAAAGGAAATCATGTTGGAACGGAACGGGGTCTCGCCAATGGCGGCATAGGCGTAGCGCGCGCCTTGCGCGAGCGTCAGGGCGCCGGCGGAAAAAAGTTTTAGCGGATGACGTTCGCCTTGAAGCGTGTATTCCTCTGCGCCGCCGGATTGCCAGGTGATTGAAGCGCACGACCAGTCTTCATTAAAGTCATTGGCGATATCGAAGCGCTCGCGATGCACCGCGCCGGAATAGAACATGCCCTCCGAGGGCGTGCGCGCATAAAGCGCGTCAAGCTCGGCGGCGTCCTGGGGCGGTGTCGTCAATAGCTGCATCGTCAGCGTACCGTTCCTGCCTGTCTGGCGTTGCGGTCGAGTTTAAGGCGTCGACCGGCGCCGCGCCAGCTTGCGCAATCGGGCTCCGGTCAAAACGACGAGCGCGCCTGACGGTTTATCGTCAGACGCGCTCTGTCCCACACAGTCTCTCCCAAACTCGCGGGACACGCGGCGGCCTTGGGACTACTGAAAGGCCGCCAATATTCAGGTCATCTTGCTGGAAAAATCATAGGCCCCTTACGCTACGCCGGTGTTGCGCCCAATCTGGTCCGAAGGGCGCCCGCGGGGGCGGCGGCGCCCCCCGAAGAAAGCCGCCGCCCGACCGCGGGTCATGCGCTCCCCACGAAACAGCCCCAATCCGGGCCAGGAACCGCACATCTCCCCCTACTTAAGAAAAGCGTAAATGGTCCGGAAAACGGGTCACGCCGGGGCGAAAAAAGTTTTTTCCGCCGCAAATGACCGTTTGGGGGGATCATTCCTGCGCGATTTTATGTTTAAGATCAAAAAGCTAGGGTTTTAAGGGGGCTCCCGCAGGGTGGTCAAAGAGACCGAAGAGTTTGTGTCCTTGCTGGCGGCGAGCCGAAATGGCGATGAGGCCGCCCGCGCGCGCCTCGATGAGGCGGTGTATGGGGAGTTGTCCTCGATCGCCTCCCATTTGCTGCGGCGCGAAGGGCGCGCGATTTCCATGGCGACCAATGACCTTGTGAATGAGGCGGCGGTGCGGCTGCTGCAATCGGCCGAGGCGCCGCCGGCGGAGCGGGCGCATTTTTTCGCCCTGTCGTCGCGGATCATGCGCAATGTGCTGATTGACGCCGCGCGCCGGCGCGCGGCGGAGAAACGCCGCAAGATCACCGTGACGCTCAACACCGATCATGGCGCGCCGCAGGAAAATCCGATGGAGCTTGTGGCGCTGGAGACGGCGTTGATGCGGTTGAAGGCAATTGATCCGGACCGGGCGGAAGTTGTGGTCCTGCGCTATTATGGCGGCATGACGACCGAGGATATTGCGCTGGCGCTCGGCAAATCGGAATCGACGGTCAAGCGCTCCTGGCGCGCGGCCTGCGCCTGGCTCAAGGAGGCGATGGAGAATGACGAGCTCTGACGACCGGCTTGAAGCGGCGGCGCTCAATCTTTTTGAAGACGCGCTCGACCAGCCTTCCGATGCGCGTGAGCAATGGATCATGGATCAGACGGCGGACGTTCCCGCGCTGCGCAAGCGTGTCATGTCGCTGTTATGGGCGGATGACACTGACGGTTCGCTTGTCACCGGCGGCGCGCTCGATTGGTTCGCCGAGGCGGAGGACGCACCGCCTGAACGGGTTGGGCAGTATAGCATTATTCGCCTGCTCGGGCGCGGCGGCATGGGCGCGGTTTGGCTTGGCGAACGTGACGCGGGCGACTTCGATCATCGCGTCGCCATCAAGGTTGTGCGCGGCATTGCGCGTTCGGAAAAACTCGCCGAGCGCCTGCGATATGAGCGCCAGACATTGGCTGCGCTTCAGCATCCCAATATCGCCCAGCTTTTCGACGGCGGCGAAACGGAGCGCGGCGAACCCTATTTCATTATGGAATATGTGGACGGTGCGCCGCTTGGCGATGCGATCGAAGCGATGCCGGCCAAGGCCGAACGGCTGCGCATTTTTCGCGATATTTGCGCCGCGGTGGAATATGCGCATCAGCAACTTATTGTGCATCGCGACCTGTCGCCGCAAAATATTCTGCTGACTGACGATGCGCGCGTGAAACTGATCGATTTCGGCATTTCGCGCTCTTTCGGCGAAAGCGCCGCCGGACCGCAAATGACCATGACCAAGGGCTTTGCAGCGCCGGAACGCCTTCGGGGCGAACCGGCGACAACGCTCAGCGATATCTACTCCCTCGGGCTGATCTTCAAGAACATGCTGGAAGCGGCGCCGGCGATTGACGATGATGATCTCGCGGCCATCGCCGCCAAAGCCTCGGCGGAGGCGACCGAAGACCGTTACCAATCGGCGTCTGCGTTGATTGCCGATCTTGACCGCTACGCCGCCGGGCGCGCTGTAGAGGCGCGTGGAACGCGCGGTCTTTATGTTGTCGGAAAATTCATCCGCCGCCGCCGCCTTGCAGTTAGCGCCTCGGCGCTCGCAATTGTCGGCGTTGTCGCCGCCTTGTTTGTCACTTCTGCGCTTTACGCTCGCGCGGAAACCGAACGCCGCGAGGCCGATGCGCGTTTTCAGGAAGTGCGCGAGCTCGCCAATTTCATGTTGTTCGATCTTTACGATCAGCTTGAGGCTATTCCCGGCACGACCAGAGCGCTTTCGGACATCGCCGATAAATCGCGGCTTTATCTTGACGCCTTGCAAGACAACAAACGCACGTCGAAAGAATTGCGACTGGAAACAGCGCTTGGTTACAAGCGCCTTGGCGACGTCACCGGCAATCCAATCGGCGCCAATCTCGGACGGCGCGAAGAGGCGGGAGAGCATCTGGCGACGGCGATTGCGTCGTTGGAAGCCATGCATGAAGCCGCTCCGCAAGATGCTGATATCGCCCGCGCATTGGCGGAAAGCTGTTTTTCCATGGCGGTTTATCAGTTCATCGCCATCGACGATAATGAGGCGGCGCGCGACTATGCGGCCCGCGCAGAAGCGCTTTATGCGGGCGTTATCGCGTCCGGCAAGGGAACGGACCAGGATGAGCGCGCGCGCATCGAAGCGCTGTCGCAGTCCGGCAAACCGCTTGTCTGGATGGGCGAGGGCGCCGACGGCATTGAGATCATCGCCCGCGCACAAGAAGCCGCGGAAAAATTTTATGAGACGCATCCGGACGATTCGTCGATCAAGTCGCTTGCAGCCTCGACGAATGTTGCGCTCGCTGAAACCATGATGCGCCATTACGATATGGAGGAGGGCGGCGATTATGCGGGCGCGTTCAAATATATGGACCGCGCGATTGCGCTATATCGTGAGCTTGACGCCGCCGACCCCGATGACATGACCGCCCGCCGCAATCTCATCGGCGCCTATTTCAAGCGCTCACTCATCGATTACAGCATTGACGATGACGCGGCGGCGCTCATCGATCTTGAACAGGCTGAAGCGCTCGCCGATAAATTTCTGGCGCAGGACCCTGACGATCTCGGCATCACGCGCATGCGCACATCGGTCATCGAACAAAAAGCGACGACGCTCGCCTATCTGGGCCGTTATGAAGAAGCGATTGAAATCGGCGAAGGCAATCTCGCCGTGGAAAAACGCCTGCTTGCGGGCGAGCCCGATAACCCGGCGCGCATCCGCGAGGTGACGACGGCGACCTTCCTGCTCGGTGAAATTTACGAGATCGCCGAAAATGGGGAGCGGGCCTGTGCGCTCTATCGTGACGCCCATGCGGGCTATTTGCGTCTCGACGCCGAGTTCACCCTGTCGGACTATGACCGTGAGACCGGGCTGAAGCTGCTCGAAGAACAAATGACTGATTGCGGGTAAGGTCTGGCTTTTGTCGCGGCGCCGTTAAATCGCCGGTTTTCCCCAGTCAAGCCGTTGATTTCTCCGCCAAATCTGCGACATTTTCGGCTTCGCCGCTCGGGGCTGTTGGATTCCTTTGTCGCGGGCTTTCCTTTGTATCTAGCGCTGGTTTATGCATGCGCAGGGTTTTGAAGAGGTTCCTCAAAGAGGGCTGATGGGGCGATTTATCATCCTCGTTCTGGCGCTGGCCGGGCTCTGGCTTTTGCTATCGGGCTATTTCGACGTGCCGCTGCTGCTCTTTTTCGGGGTGGTGTCAGTGCTGTTCTCGGCGTGGCTGGCGAAGCGGGCCGGGGTTCTCGACGACGACAGCGTGCCCGTGGGACTGATGCCGCGGATTCTCGGTTACTGGATCTGGCTCGGCGGCGAGATCGGCAAGGCCAATCTCATCGTCATGCGTCAGGCGCTGGCGATTGAGCCGAAACTCTCACCGAAATTTTTCAAGGTGCCGAACCCGCCCAAAAGCAGTGTCGGCAAGGCGACTTTCGCCAATTCGATCACCCTGACGCCGGGCACGGTTTCGATTGATCTGCGCGAGAATGAAATTCTGGTGCATGGTCTGACCGAAGAGCTTTGCGACATCCCCGCGATCACCGATATGGGTGAGCGCGTGGCGAAAGCGGAAAGGCGTTCGTGATGATGTTCGGCGCCGTCACCGCCGCTATTTTCGTCGCCATGGGGCTGACCTTGGTGCGCGCCTTCGCCGGGCCGTCGCTTTATGACCGCATCCTTGCGGGCAACTCTTTCGGCACCAAGACAGTGCTCCTCATCGGCCTGATGGGCTTTATCACCGGGCGCCCGGATTTTCTTGATATTGCGCTCCTTTATGCGCTGATCAACTTCGCCTCGACCATCGCGATCCTGAGATTTTTCTCCTATCGCCGGTCGCAGGAGGAGGCGGCATGAGCGGGATGATCGCGCAGCTCTGGTCGGATTTTGAACTCGCCCGCGATATTCTGAGCTGGGGCTGTTTCATCTTTGGCGGGCTTGCGGTGATCGCCGGGTCGCTTGGTCTTGTGCGCTTTCCCGATTTTTACACGCGCCTTCATGCGGCGGGCGTCACCGATACGGGCGGCGCGGAGATGATCCTGCTCGGCATGCTCCTGCAATCACCCACATGGATTGTCGCGGTGAAGCTCTTCTTTATTGGCGCGTTCATGTTCTTTACCTCGCCGGTGGCCACCCACGCCATCGCCCATTCGGCCTGGATGGTTGGGTTCAAACCGCTTGAAGGCCCGGAGCTGAAATACCGGGAGAGTGTGGAATGAGTGGTTTCAGCCCGTTGATGTCGCCGGTTGTGCTTATCGATCTGGCGCTGCTGACCATGCTCATCCTCGTCGCTGTCGCGATGTTGCGCTCGCGCCATCTCTTCGCGGTGGTGATGTTGTCGGGGATTTATTCGCTGCTCTCCGCCGCGTTTTTCGTATCCCTCGACGCGGTCGATGTCGCCTTTACTGAAGCTGCGGTCGGCGCCGGGATTTCCACCGTATTGATGCTCGCCGGGATGCTGCTCACCGTGCGGCGCGAGAAACCGAAAACACCGGGCCGCGCGCCGGTGGCGCTTGCGGTGGTTCTCGCCATGGGCGCCGCGCTTTTCTACGCCACCATCGACATGCCGGCTTTCGGCGATCCGCAAGCGCCCGCCAACAATTATGTCGGCCAAGAATATGTGGAGCGCACCGCGTCGGAAATTCCCATGCCGAACATCGTGACGGCTGTGCTGGCGAGCTATCGCGGCTTCGACACCATGGGCGAGACCATGGTGATTTTCACCGCTGGAGTGGCGGTGTTGCTGCTTCTCGGCCTCGGTTCGGTACGCGGCGGCCGCGAAGTGAGCGACGCAAAAACGAAAAAGAGGGATGACTGATGGATCATCTCATTCTCAAGGTGACGTCGAAATTATTGTTCGCGCCGATCATTCTCTTTGCGCTTTATGTTCAATTCCACGGCGATTACGGGCCGGGCGGCGGCTTTCAGGCGGGCGTTATTTTCGCCGTGGCCTTCATCCTCCACGCCTTCTGTTTCGGGCTGGATGAGACGAAAAAGGCCCTGCCGCAAAAGGCGCTAACCGTAGCCATGGTGATCGGTTTCCTGCTGTATTCAGGCACCGGACTCGTCACGATGCTGCGCGGCGCCAATCTTTTTGGCTATGACGCGCTGTTCCCGGCCTCCACCCACCATGCAGGCCAGCATTACGGCATTCTTGTCGTGGAGCTGGGCGTCGGCGTGACGGTCGCGTCGACAATGCTGACGATTTTCTATCACTTCACGGGCCGCGAGCCGGACATCGATCAGGAAGACTGGTAGGCGCGAAGGCGATTTATGGACTGGTTCGACTTCATTCTGGCGCGCTACAACTACTGGATATTCATCCTGTTGATGATGATCGGTTTGTACATCGTCTTTGCGCGCGGCAATCTCGTGAAAAAGATTGTCGGCCTCAATATTTTTCAGACATCCGTCTTCATCTACTACATCTCCATCGGCAAGATTTTCGGCGGCACTGCGCCGATCTATATGGGCGACGAGCTGGATGCGGCGAGCCATCATGAGCCGGAATCGGGTCACGGCGCCGACGCGGGCGCCCATGGCGGAGAAACCGCGCATGCAGCCGCCGAAGGGGCGCAGTCGAAAATCGACAATTCGGCCCTCGATCATGGCGATGATCTGAAAGAAACGCTGCACTCGAAAATCGACAACAATGCGCTCGATCATGGCAATGACCTGAAAGAGGCGCTGAAGTCTGCGCCAGTGTCTGACGAAGGGGCGTCGCTGCACGACCTTCCCGACGCGGGTGAAAAGATTGCGAACACGCTTTCCCACACGGACAAGACGCCGCCTGCGCCCGCGCCTGGCATCGAATTTTCGCCGGACGGATTGCATGGCGCAGCTGGCGATGCGGCGCATTCCGCCGCTGAGGCCGCGCATGGCGCCATGGAAGCGATTGTCTACACCAACCCGCTGCCGCATGTGTTGATCCTCACCGCCATTGTGGTCGGTGTCGCGACAACTGCTGTTGGCCTCGCTTTGGCGGTCCGCATCCGTGAGGCCTATGGCACCATCGAGGAAGACGAGCTTGAAGCGGCGGACGACATCGCGGAATTCGGCCATCAGGCCGGCGTCCGTGCGCAACAGGCGGCGGGGAGCGCAGCCTGATGAGCATCGCCTCGCAACTTCCCGTCCTGCCGATCATCATGCCGATTATGGCGGCGCCGGTGACGCTGCTCCTGCCAAAGGGGCGAGCGCCGCATTTATGGGCGTGCCTCTTTACATGGCTGACCTTCGCCGCGTGTATCGCGCTGTTCCGCGAAGTCGATATGTCGGGGCCGATTTCCTATCATCTCGGCGACTGGGCGCCGCCCATCGGCATTGAATATCGCATCGACCTTGCAAATGCGCTGGTTCTGTTGCTGGTCTCTGGGATCGCCGCGCTCGTCATGCCTTTCGCCTATCGCTCGGTGCAGCTTGAGGTCGATGAGCGCCAGACACCCCTGTTCTATGGCGCCATGCTGATTTGCATGACCGGCCTGCTCGGCGTCACCATCACCGGCGACGCGTTCAACGTCTTTGTGTTTCTCGAAATTTCATCGCTCTCGACTTATGCGCTGATCGCCATGGGCGCGCGTCGCGACCGGCGGGCGCTCACCGCCGCGTTCAATTATCTCGTCATGGGCACAATCGGCGCGACCTTCTTTGTTATCGGCCTCGGGCTTTTGTATCAGGCGACGGGCACGCTCAACATGGCCGACCTTTCGAAACAGCTGATTGGCCAGGATAACCGCATGGTGCAGGCGGGTTTCGCCTTCATCCTGGTGGGCATGGGGCTGAAGCTCGCCATGTTCCCGATGCATCTGTGGCTCCCGAACGCCTATACCTACGCTCCCTCGGCGGTGACGGCGTTTATAGCGGCGACGGCCACAAAAGTGGCGGTCTATGTCATAATCCGCTTTTTCTTTTCGGTCTTCAATTTCGATTTCGCCTTTATCGGCGCCGCCTTCACCTATGTGCTCCTGCCGCTCGGTCTTCTGGGCATGTTCGGCGCCTCTTTCGTGGCGCTGTTCCAGGAAGACGTTAAGCGAATGCTGGCTTATTCGTCCGTGGCGCAGATCGGCTACATGCTGCTGGGGCTTTCCTTTGCAACAGTTGAAGGTCTGACTGCGAGCCTCGTTCACATCTTCAACCACGCCCTGATGAAAGGCGCACTCTTTATGGCGGTCGCCTGCGTCGTGTTGCGCGCCGGCTCCCATTCGATCCACGCCTTCGCCGGATTGTCCAAGCGCATGCCGGTGACGACCTGGGCCTTCATCATTTCCGGCCTGTCGCTGATCGGCGTGCCGCTGACCGTTGGCTTCATTTCGAAATGGTATCTCCTGAACGCCGCCTTCGCCGCGGGCCACTGGTATGCAGGCTTTTTGATTGTGGCGTCCTCGCTGATCGCGCTCGCTTATGTGGGCCGCGTCGCCGAAGTGATGCTGCTGCGCGAACCGGCGGAGGAGGGCAAATACGCCATGGCGAAAGAAGAGGCGCCGCTCTCCATGCTGATCCCGATGTGGATTTTGGTGCTGGCGAATATCTATTTCGGCGTTCGCACCGACCTGACGGGCGACATCGCGACCCGCGCCGCTGAAGCCTTGATGATGGCGGCGGGAGGCGCTCCATGATTTCCGCTTCGCTAGCCATTCCTCTGTCGCTCGCGCTGCCGCTTGTCGGCTGCATCGCGATCTGGCTCCTCGACAAACATCCCAATCTGCGTGAGGCGGCGACGCTTATCACCGGCGCGATCCTGTTGGTGCTGGCGCTGACGATTTTCGGCGCCGTTGGCGGCGGTGAACAGCCCGAACATGTCCTGTTCGAGGTGATCGACGGCCTGCCCATTGCGTTCAAGGCGGAGCCGCTTGGCGCCATGTTCGGGCTCATCGCCAGCGGCTTGTGGATCGTCAATTCGGTCTACTCCATCGGCTATATGCGCGGCCATGGCGAGGAACATCAGACGCGGTTCTTCATGTCCTTCGCGGTGGCGATATCTGCGGCTATGGGCGTCGCCTATGCGGCGAATTTGTTCACGCTGTTTATTTTCTACGAAGTGCTGACGCTATCGACCTTTCCGCTGGTCACCCATTATGGCGACGACAAAGCGAGGAATGGTGGGCGCATTTATCTCGGCGTGTTGATGGCGACCTCTATCGGTTTGTTGCTGCCTGCGATTGTCTGGACCTACGCCATCACTGGCACAACCGAGTTCACCGAAGGCGGGATTATGGCCGCCCATGCCGAAGCGGTCGGGCCCATCGCCGGCGTCTTGCTCGGGCTTTATGCTTTCGGCATAGGCAAGGCGGCGCTGATGCCGGCCCATCCGTGGCTGCCCAACGCTATGGTGGCGCCAACGCCGGTGTCGGCTTTTCTCCATGCGGTTGCGGTGGTGAAGGCGGGGGTCTTCTCGATCCTCAAAGTCGCGGTCTATGTTTTCGGTATCGACTTCCTGCGCGACACGGGCGCGAGCGTTCCGTTCATGTGGATCGCGGCGGGCTCGATCCTCCTTGCCTCGGCGATCGCCATGCACAAGGACAATTTGAAAGCGCGGCTCGCCTATTCGACGGTGTCACAGCTATCTTACGTGACTCTCGGCGCCATGCTCGCGACCTCCATGGGCGTCATGGGTGGGGCGATGCAGATCGCGGCGCATGCGCTTGGCAAGATGACGCTCTTCATGTGCGCAGGCGCGATCTATGTGGCGCATCACAAGTCGCTGGTCTCGGAAATGCGCGGGCTCGGGCGGGTCATGCCCTTCACCTTCGGCGCTTTCTTCCTAGGTGCCATGTCGATCATCGGCCTGCCGCCCATGGCCGGGTCATGGCCGAAATTTTTCCTGATGCTCGGCGCGGCGGATGCGGGCCAGCTCGCGATCATCGCGGTGCTGATGGTCTCCTCGATCCTCAATGTGATCTATCTGCTTTCGATCCCGGTGCAGGCGTTCTACATGAATCCCGCTGAAGAGGGCGCGAAACCCCAAGGCGCGGAAGGCGCATTGATCCAGTGGGGCGCGCTGAAAGAAGCGCCGATCCTCTGCGTTGCGCCGCCGCTCTTCACCGCGACGGGCGCGTTCCTGCTCTTCTTCTTTGCGGACCCGCTTTATAAATATCTCTCGCCGCTGATCGGGGGGCAGTGATGTCTGACCACCAAAAAAGTCCCGACGAAAAACCCGGCTGGGCCGACAAGAAAGGCTTCCGTAATGCGTTTCTCGGCTTCCTGATCGTCGCGTCCATCGCGTCCGCCATCGCCGGTTTTGTGCCCGCCTGGCAGAAAGACCATCCGCATTTCGAAGTCGAAGGCTGGGGCGTCTTTTTCGCGGTCTGGGGCTTCGCGGCGTTCATGTTCATCGTCCTCGCCGGTCAGCATTTGCGCAAGATCGTGGGCCGCAAGGAAGGCTATTATGAGGAGCGTGAATAGATGACAGCGCTCTTCCAGGCTTTGCTGGCGAATCCTGCGGTCATTCTGACCGTCGGCGCCTTTGTCTTGTTGGCGCTGCCGCGTCATCTCGCGGGCGTGTGGATGCTGCTCGTCACCGCGTTCTCTGCGGTCAAACTCTCCATGCTCGGCCTTGGCGAGTATGGCGCGCTTTCCGTCTTTGGGGAGACGCTAACGACCGTGCGCGTCGATCCGTTGTCGCGAATTTTCGCGGTGGTGTTCCACATCGCCATTGCGCTTAACGTCATCTACGCGTGGGGCCAGCGCGACCGGGCGCAGAATTTCGCGACGCTCGCTTACCCCGCGGCGGCGCTGGGCGGCGTGCTCGCCGGCGATCTGATTACACTCTTCTTTTGGTGGGAGATGGCGGCGATTACTTCCGTCTTTCTCGTCTGGGCGCCGGGCACGCGGGTCACCTATCTCTCAGGCATGCGTTATCTGGCGATTCAGATCCTGTCGGGCGTCCTGCTGCTCGGCGGCATTGTCTTGACCTATCGCGAAACCGGCTCGCTCGACTTCGACTTTATCGGCCTGCGTGATGAAAACGGTCTGGTGAAATTCTCCGCGCTCGTCATGTTCCTTGCCTTCGGCATCAAGTCGGCCTTTCCCTTGCTGCATAATTGGGTGCAGGACGCCTATCCGAAATCCACCATTACCGGCGCGATTATCCTGTCGATTTTTACGACCAAGCTTGCGGTGTATTCGCTGGCGCGGGCGTTCCCGGGCACGATTGAGCTTGTCTATATCGGCGCGGTGATGACGATCTTCCCGATCTTCTTCGCGCTCATCGAAAACGACCTCAGAAAAGTTCTCACCTATTCCATCAACAACCAGGTGGGATTCATGGTGGTGGCCATCGGCTTCGGCGCGATCAACGGCGCAGCGGGCTACGCCTTCGGCAATATCATTTTCGAAGGACTTTTGTTCATGGCGCTTGGCGCGGCCATGTA
>JAUHYK010000084.1 GCA_030426465.1 Alphaproteobacteria bacterium | reverse complement strand
CCGATGCCCTCCGCCTCGCGCATCAGTTCGGCGATGCGGTTGATGCGGTCGAGGATGATCGCCTCGGCGACATTCACGGGCAGCGTTTCGAGATTGCGCGCCATGTTCTCCAGCATCTCGATTTCGTGAGAGAGTTGCTGGATCTGATTTTCGATTTCCTGAAGCGCGCGCACCGCCTGCAGGACGTTCTGCGCATGGTTTGCGGGATCGTAGACAACGCCGCCGAAGAATTGCGCCCGCGCCGCCGGCGCGATGGCGAGGATGCCCGCGCACAACGCGCCCTTGATGAACTTGCGATAATTCATGGCGACATCTCCAGTTCGGCCGGATTGAAACGATCGGGTGCGTCCGCCAGCGGTTCGCGGACATTGAAACCAGGCCAACGTCTCAGCAGGTCGGCAGCCCAGTGGAGACCTTTCGCGCGCAGGAAGGCGGCGGCGAAGCCTTGCGGTCCCGCTTCGGCGAGCGCCTTGTCGATGCGCTTCTGGTTCACCGGATCGGCGGCGCCGCAAATGGCGCGCGCAATCGGGCCGAGCCCCAGATCGAACACGCGCGCGCCAAGCGGCGACTGGTAGTAATAATCCCGCTTCGGCGTCGCCCGCGCGATCAGCTCGATCTGGCGGTCATTTAGACCGAAGCGCCGATAGGCTTCCTGCGATTGCGGTTCCGCCGCGCGCTCATTCGGCAGGAATATCCGCGTTGGACAGGATTCGATCAGCGCCGGGGCGATCGACGAATTCGAAATATCCGCCAGCGATTGCGTGGCGAACACGACGGCGACTTGTCTTTTGCGCAGCGTCTTCAGCCATTCGCGGATGCGCGCCGCGAAAGCCGGATTGTCAAGGAAAAGCCAGGCTTCATCGAGAACGAGCAGCGTCGGACGGCCATCGAATCGCGCCTCCAGCCGGTGGAAGAGATAGGTCAGCACCGCAAGCGCCGCACCGCCCGCATGCATCAGCTCTTCCATCTCGAAACAGACCGTTTCGGCGAGGAGGAGACTGTCCGTGTCCGCATCGATCAGGCCGCCATGCGGACCTTCGAGCGTATAGGGCTGGAGCGCGGCCTTGAGGGTCTCCTCCTGCAGCATGAGCGAGAGCCCCGTCAGCGTGCGCTCCCCTGCCGGCGCGCTTGCGAGCGCACTGATCGCTTCCCACAGCCGGCCCTTGAGGTCCGGCGTCATGACCACGCCTTCCTGGGCGCAGAGACCGGCAAGCCATTCGGCCGCGAAGCGCGCGCCCGGTTCCGTGTCTATGTCTCTGAGCGGCTGGAGGCGCGGCCGGTCGGCGCCGCCGAGATCGACATGCGATCCGCCCATGGCGAGCGTCGCGGCCCGCGCCGAGCGGCCCTTGTCGAAGATGAATATCTGCGCGCCTTGGTAGCGGCGCCATTGCAGCGCCAGCATGGAGAGCAGCACCGACTTGCCGGCGCCGGTCGGGCCGACCACGAGCGTATGGCCGACATCGCCGACATGGAGGTTCAGGCGGAACGGCGTCGTCCCGTCGGTCTGCGCCTCGATCAGCGCCGGGCCGCCAAGATGTCGGCTCTCTGCTTCACCGGCCCAGACCGCCGACACCGGCGCCATATGCGCAAGGTTCAGCGTGTGCAGGATCGGCTGGCGCACATTGGCGTAGACATGCCCCGGCAACGAGCCGAGCCAGGCTTCGACCGCATTCAGCGTTTCGCGGATCGCCGTGAAGCCGCGTCCGTTGATGATGCGTTCGGCGACGCGGATGTTCTCTTCGACGGCCTTCGCGTCCGCATCGGCGACGGTGATCGTCGTCGTGACATATCCGTAGGAGACAAGGTCGCTGCCGAGTTCCTGCAGCGCGGCGTCCGCATCCGCCGCCTTGTTGTCGGCGTCGCTGTCGAGCAGCGCCGCCTGTTCGTTGAACAAAGTCTCGCGCAGGACAGCGCCGATGGATTTACGCTTGGCGAACCAGTGCCGGCGCTTGCGGCTGAGGACCTTCTCGGCCGCAGCCTTGTCCATGGCGATGAACCGCGTCGCCCAGCGATAGGAAAAGCCCTGCCGGTTCAGCTCGTCGAGGATCCCTGGCAAGGTCGAGGCCGGGAAGCCGAGAATGGTCAGCGTGCGAAGATGCGCGTCGCCGATCATCGGTTCGAGCCCGCCCGCGAACGGCTCATCGGAAAGGATCGCATCGAGGAAGACCGGCAGATCCGGCGCCGTCACGACATGGCGTTTTGTCGAAATCGTCGAGTGCAGATAGGTCAGCGTCGCGTCATCGTCGAGGCGGTCGATCTCAGCGAGCGCCGTCGACAGAAGGTCGAAGACCCGCGCCGCCTGTTGCTGAAACGTCTCCAGCCTTTCGCGCCAGGTGGCCGAACTCTTCGCCTGCGGGCGCTGGATCAGCGCGCGTTCCGCATTGCCCGCGGCGTCCGCCGGCGGCAGCCAGAGCAGCGTCAGATAATATCGGCTTTCGAACCTCGCGCCGGCCTCATCGGCCTGGAGGGCGCGCTCCATATCGACGAGCCATGACGCCGCGTCCGGAAACGCGCCATGGGGATAGTCGCCCGCTTCTTCGCGCTGCGCCTCGAAGAACAGCGCCCAGCCGGAGCCGAACCGGCGCAGCACATTGTTGACGCGCGCCATGACGGCGACGAGTTCGGCTTCGGTCGAGCTTTCAAGGTCCGGCCCGCGATAGCGGAAGGTCGTCTGGAACGAACCGTCCTTGTTGAGGACGACGCCCGGCGCCGGAAGGCACGCCCAGGGCAGATAGTCGGCGAGCAGACGCGGCGTTTCGGAATATTCTTTGAGGTTCAGCATGTAAGATGCTCCCGGTGACGGGTCGAGCGCGCCGCCACGGCCATGAAATCCGGATCGCTCCGCGCGACGAAGACCGCCGCCGAATGCCCGAGCGCCCAGAGCGCAAGGCCGGGTATCCAGAGCCGGAGACCCAGCGCCAATGCCGCGGCCAGCGTCCCGATGGCGATGGCTGCGCCCCGCGGCGCACCCGCCATCAGGATCGGCTCGGCGAGCGAGCGATGCAGAGGGATTTCGTAGCCCTCGGTCATCAGACGAGCGCGCCGCCGCCGAAGGAGAAGAAGGTGAGGAAGAAGCTCGTCGCCGCGAAAGCGATGGAGAGACCGAAGACGATCTGGATGAGCTTGCGGAAGCCGCCGGAGGTTTCGCCAAACGCGAGCGTCAGGCCGGTGAGGGTGATGATGATCACCGCAACGATCCGCGCGACCGGCCCTTCGATCGATTGCAGGATCTGATCGAGGGGCCCTTCCCAGGGCATGCCGGTGCCGGCCGCATGCGCGGGGCCGGCGATCGCCGCGACAACCGCGATCAGGGCGGCGGCCTGAACGGTCCGGTTCACGGCCTTCATCTGCGAATAGAGCGTCATGACGCATCTCCTTGGCTGACGACAGAAAGGGCTGGGGAACTGAGCGGCTCGGTCAGGTAGCCGTCCGCGTTGTTACCGGTGACGCGCAGCGCCTCCTCGACGCGGCGCTTACCGCCGGACCGGTTCATGAAGACAACGACGTCGATGGCGTCCGCGATCAGCGCGACCGGCGCCTGGCGCGCCGCTTCGAGCGTCAATTGCTCAAGCCGGGCGAGCGCGCCGCGCGCGGAATTCGCATGGAGAGTCGTGACGCCGCCCGGATGGCCGGTGTTCCACGCCTTCAGGAGATCGAGCGCTTCGGGCCCGCGCACCTCGCCGACGACAATCCGGTCAGGGCGCAGGCGCATGGTTGAGCGCACAAGATGCTTGAGCGAAACATGGTCTCTCAGCGTGCGTAACTGAACGACATTGCGCGCGGCGCATGTGAGCTCGCGCGTGTCTTCAAGGATCACGATCCGCTCATCGCGAAAGGCCGGCTCGGCGAGCAGTGCGTTCGTAAACGTGGTCTTGCCAGAAGACGTGCCGCCCGCGATCAGAATATTGCACCGATCCTGAAGCGCCGCGCGCAGCGAAGCGGCAAGCGCGGGCGTCAACGCGCCCTGTTCTGTATATTCGTCCAGCGTGAACTGTGTTGCAGCAGGCTTGCGGATGGAAAAACATGGCGCTATCGAAATCGGCGGGAGAAGTCCTTCAAACCGTGCGCCGTCTCGGGGGAGTTCGGCGGAGACGACGGGGGACTCACGGCTCAGGGCTTCTCCCGTTCCGGAGGCGATCAGGCGGATGACGCGTTCCCGGTCTGAGGGCTCAAGACGATGATCCGAAGCGACGACGCCGCGTCCGGCCTTTTCGATCCAGACCGACCCATCGGGATTGGCCATGATCTCGATCGTGTCGGGATCGGCGAGCGCATCGCGGATGACGGAACAGAACGCTGTACGCAACATGGAAATATGGCGTTCGTCCATTTCCCGTTTCTGTGCGTTCGCCAGCATGCCGCCGCTCCCTTTCAATCGTCTCATGAGGGAGTGTCCGGGATTTGGCGCCAATGGGGGAGTTGGAGCGCAGGCCATCTTCGGCCATGTTCAGCAACGCTCGGCAACGCACGGATAAGACGGTCTGGCGTGACCGCACCGCCGGCCCGCCACCGAATGGTCACAGTTCGAATAAGGAAGCTGTTCTCTCTACATGCTCCCGAGAAAGGAAATAGGAGCACAGCACATCAGCCAGACATCAGGGCTAGGGGAATATCCAAGATTGGGGCCATAGACCGCGATGAGGTTTTCCACTACCTGTACCCACAAACCTATCTATCCGGGGTAAGCGGCGAAAAACTTGGGCCTACAATAGATGGCTGCCTTTTTTCTGTCCGGTCGAAGAGGTCAGCGCACGCGATTGCGCAGCCTCGAAATCACCCAGAACCGAGCGCTCGAACAGCCAGAAACCGAACCCGTCACGGTCTCGGACAGCCTCGGCGAGCTCATTGTTCGGCATGCGACAGCGCACTTCCGATTCCTCGAAGCCTTCCGGGCTACAACCGAAGCCGGCACCGTCAATTGAAAGTCTATTGCGGTAAAGAGGACTCGATCGCGTTCTGAACGCCCGCAACGAGCGCGACCGCGTCACCACTGGCAAACAGCACATTTCCAAAATCACTATAACTGATTACGGCCGGAAACAGGATATGCCGGCGGACATAGTGCAGGACCGACTGCCTCAAACGGGTCTCGCAACGAACGGTTTACAGGTACCTACAAGGCCCTACGCTGACCTTTAGCGAAACCCTAGAATATCGCATGACCAAGGCGTTCGGAAGCGAACGAGCCGGTTCAACGCCTCGACCACATTCTCGCCGCGCAGGCGATATCCGACTTTGATTGCCAAGCATTCGCGGGTGTACACGTCATTGATCGTAAGCGTCCGGATCTTCTGACCGTTCGAAAGCTGATCGTGAACGAAGTCGAGGCTCCACGCTTCGTTCGGCGCTTTCGGCTGGCATCGCGCTTCCCGGTGCGTCGCCATCTTTCGGCGTCGCGGACGCCTTGTTTTCAAGGCTAAACCCTCTTCGCGATAGACTCGATAAATTCTGTTACGGCCGATCCGCCAGCCTTCGCGTTACAACATAATATGTACCTTTCGATAGCCATAACGAATGCGCGTCGCCACGATCGCATGCATCCGCTGGCGCAGTTCCGTCAGCGGATCACCCACCATCTTCTTGCGCTGGGTAGATCGATGCTGGCACGTCACCTGGCAGGCCTTGCGCTCGCTGTAGCCATGCAACGCCACGATATAGGCTACAACTTCGTTCATGAGCGCTCACCGGGGAACTTTTTTGACAGAACATCCTGAAGAACAGATTTGTCGAGACTGAGTTCCGCAACAAACTTCTTCAGCCGGATGTTTCCCTCGAGCACCTGCTTCAGCTCCCGGACCTGATCGCTCTCAAGGTCGGCGTACTGCTTTTTCCATCTGTAAAAGATCTGTTCGGTGATCCCGGAATGCCGAATCAGGTCCGCCACTGGCGTCCCCATCTCCGCCCGCTTCAGGATGGCGACGATTTGCTCAACTGAATATCTCTTCCGTTTCACGGCGATATCCTTCTCGAGATTTTCGCCGGAAGACTAACCTTGACTCTGGGCCACTCTCACAATGTCACCTCAGGTAAGCCGGTAGACGATCGGGCGCTTGGCGACGAGGAGCGACCCGATCGTCATGATGAGACCGGCGATGAGGCCGAACTTGTCTTTCCGGTATTCCGGCGTCGTATCGACCTAGGCGTTCCAAAACTTCGCGAAGCCCGCCTCACCCGCCAGCTCTCAGGCGCTGTCCCCAAAAACATAGGCAAATTACATCTCCCAAGTAACGCCGCATCGGCTGAGCTTATCTGCATAGCCGGGCGCCTCGAACAGCGCCTTTGCCGCCTTGACACCGTCATCGGCGCTCAGGACCTGAACGCCATTGTTCATCATGGCGATGAAGCCTGCCGCCTCGCCTTTTTCTTCGGGCGAGCCCGGACCATAGGCCTGGGCGACCACAGACACTTTTTCATCGGCAAGCGCGGCGTAAACGCCTTCGGGCTTGTCGATCCGAACCACCAGCGCCTGCACCCGCGGCTGCAACAGCCCCCGCTCTCTCGCTTCTTCGAGCTGCGCCGGATCGCGGATGATCAGCGTGACCATAGCATTCGGGCTCTCTTTCAAAACATATTCGGTCGCCGCGAACGAATAGGTCGTGAACAGAACCCGCCCTTCGGCCTTGGCGCGGCGGACCGCTTCGATCACGCGATCCGCGCCCGCCTGTCCCTTGAGATCGACGCGGAGCAAGGCGCGGTCTTTCGACCACGCCAGCACTTCATCGAATGTCGGAATGCCGTAAGGCGTGACTCCGCCGTCGGCGTCCTTGAGCTTCACGTCAGCCAGCTCGGAATAAAGGCGATAGGCGAGCGGCCCTTCGCTGGTGGAGGTGCGATCGAGACTCTCATCGTGATTGAGCACCAGAACCCCGTCATAGGTCGCCCGCACGTCGATCTCCATCAGGAGCGGCGCATGTTTGCCCGAGTAATCCAGCGTGGCGATCGCGTTTTCCGGCAGGCCTTTGACCAGCCCGCCGCGATGGGCGCTGACGACGGCGGCGCCCTCTTCCTGAAGACAGTGGA
Organism: Alphaproteobacteria bacterium; assembly: GCA_030426465.1. Classification (GTDB taxonomy): domain Bacteria; phylum Pseudomonadota; class Alphaproteobacteria; order Caulobacterales; family Parvularculaceae; genus Hyphococcus. Next base: position 12,487 of record JAUHYK010000084.1, on the reverse strand, counting down.
AAAATTCCGGCAGCCTTCCTTCGGTCGAGCGCACAAGGTCTGCGGAGGTCGGCAGCGGCGTTTGCGCCGCCGCAGATGCGCTGAGCGCGAGAGAAGACAGCGTCGCCATAACAGCCAGCGTCTTCACGGATTTCATGTCCTGTTTCACGGGGCGCGCTCCTAGAATTTCATCCGTGCGCCGGCGTAGAACCGGCGACCCAAAAGGTCGTAGGTCGCAGGGTCGGTAGCGCCGAGGCCGGTCCATTCCGGAGGCTCTATGTCAGTGAGATTGAGAACGCCGCCGCGCAGTTCGAAGCCTTCACGCAGTTGAAGGCGACCCGTGAGATCGAAATAATTTCGCGACTTGACGCCTGGCGCAGTCGGATTTTCCGCGCCGACATTGCTGGAGTCGTCCATGTTCGCAATCCAGCGCCAGCGCAGGGCGACCTGCACGAGCCCGTTCTGGTAGCCGAAATTCGTCATCGTTTTCCATTTCGGATGCGACAGCGCATCGCCGATCTGCGCATTGCCGATCGTGCCCGCATAGTTGACGAAGTCGGCGCCCTGAAGCGTCTGAATGGAATAGCGCCCCATATAGGAAACGACAGAATTCAGGCTGAACGCGCCCCAGCCGGGGTTGAGGCCCAGCGCTTCCGCCTCCATGCTCCAGTCGATCTGTCCGTCGACGCCTGTCGTGCGATAGCCCGAGAGGTTGAGAAGCGGCGTCGTAATGCCTGCAAAGCTTCCCGACTGATCGCGTTGAAACAGCGTGCAGTAGTAGTTGTCAGGGTCATAAGTCGGATTGGAGTCCCCCTGCCCGTTATAGCAACGCTGAAGAATGACTTCGCCGGTGATCAGGCCGACCGCGTCTTTCACCTTGATGTCGTAATAGTCGATCGACAGCGACAGGTTCTCCAGAAGCGGCGCGTCCAGCGGCGACGTCCAGACAAGCCCGGCCGTAATCGTGTCCGCAACCTCTTCCTTCAGATCTTCATTGCCGGCGACTTCGGAGACGACGTCCGTTCCGTTCCATTGATGCGTGCCGATAACCGTGGAGGGAACGCCGGTCTCAAGGCAAAGCTGTTCGACCAGCGCGCCGTCCGGCCCGTTGCGCGAAACGCTGCGCACGTCGCACGGGTCGCCCCGCCCGTTGACGGTGCGGCCGATCCGCGTTTGCGCCTGCTCGACCGGCTGATAGAGCTCGCCGACGGACGGCGCGCGGATCGCGCGCTGATGGCCGCCGCGGAGCAGGAAGCCGCCTGCAAGCGACAAGTCGCCGCCAGCCTTGTAGGTGTGAACGCCGCCGATGCTGTCATAGTCGGAAAAGCGATAAGCCGCATCAATATCGAAACTGTTGACGACGCCCATGTCGCGCAGAACCGGAATAAGGAATTCCAGGAAGAACTCTTTCGTCTGCGTCGATCCGGCCGTGGGGCTGGTGACCGGCGCCGCCAGAAGCTGCGTGCTGAAACGTTGCGAGTCCGGATTGAATTCATATTCATTGCGCCGGAAGCCGAGACCTGCGGCGAACCGCACATCGCCGGCCGGCAAGGTAAAGGCGCGGCCTTGCGCGGTCGCTTCGACGATCACCTGCTCAAGCGTTGTGGATTCATGCGTCGTGCGCATCAAATAGCGCAGGCACTCGTCCGACGGCGCTTCATAGGCCAGGGGATCGAGCCCGCCCTCGCAAATCGAGACGCCGCCGTCGGGCGCATTGACGAGGGAAAGATAGGCGTCGCGGCTCGTATAGCCGCTGCGCGATTCTTCCTGCTCCGTCCGGCCATAAGACGCATAAATGTCCCATCCGCCATCGAGGAAGCCGAGATCGCCCCGGAAGCCGCCAAGCATCTGGCCGACATTATAGGTGTTTTCCCAGCGGTGAGATTCAAACCGACCCTGGTTGAAATAGATCAGCAAAGGCTCGTCCGGATTGCCGCGGCTTGCGGCGATTTCCTGAAGGTCGTCGGGCAGGAACGGATTGGTGACGGGAATGTAAACCGGGTTTGTCGTCGCCTGGTTTTTGCCGATCGTTTCCTGCGCCGAGTTGTATCGGGTGTAGATAAACTGCCCGTAGGCCTCGACATTGTCCGTTATTTCGTAATTGACGCGGCCGAACATGCTGTAGCGGTTCAGCGGCTGCAAAAGCGGATAATACTCGCCAAACGGCAGCGCCACCTGACCTTCGGTAAGCACATAAGGATCATTGTCAGCCGGGAAGCGATAATTCGCGACCGGCGATCCGGAGAAGAGCGTGCCGTCCGGGTTGCGGCTGAGCCGGATATTCGCCGGCAGCGGCGCGCCCGTATAACCGTAGCGCGCGAAAACGTCATTGAGCACGCCCGCATCAGGCAAATTGGCCGCATTCGGCACGAGAAGGCCGCTTGTCAGAACCGCGGTGATGCCGCCGCCCTGAAAGAACGCGCGGTCACCGCGCTTCACTTCCTGCCGGTCCATAAAGGAAATCGACAACATCGCATTACCGCGCCCGTCGGCGAACTGGCCGCCGAAAACGCCCGAAAGGTCGAGCGTGTTGCCATCGCCTCTTTCCGTGATGCCGTATTGGGCGTCGAATTCGACGCCTTCGAAATCGTCATTCAGGCGAAAGTTCACGACGCCTGCGATTGCGTCGGAACCGTAAACCGCCGAGGCGCCGCCCGTGATGATCTCGACATTTTCAACGAGCGCGCTCGGGATCGTGTTCAAATCAACAGCGCCCAGCGGATCGGAAGGCTGCAAGCGCCTGCCGTCGAAGAGAACGAGCGTGCGGGCGATGCCGAGACCGCGCAGGTCCGCATTGGCGCGCCCTCCCCGTGCCTGGCTGGAGGAGCTCGATCCCGCCGTCGCCGCAAATTGCGGAAGCTGGTTTAGCGTGACTTCGATGGATTGCGGCCCCGTATCTTCAAACAGCTCCTGCGGCAGGGTGACGATAGGGCTCTGCGCCGTATAGTCCTTGCGCGAAATGCGCGATCCGGTGACGGTGATCCGATCCGAAACCTCATCCCGCTGCGGCGATGCTTGCAGCGCCTGCACGACAGCAGGCTGCGCGTCGGCGACGCGAATAACGACCATGTCGGAGCCGTTATAGGCGTAGCTCATGCCCGTCCCGGCAAGCAGGCGGGAGAGCGCCTGTTGCAGCGTATAGGCTCCGGACAATGCGTTCGCCTGACGGCCTTTGACGTCATCCGCCGAAAAGACGACTTGCAAATCCTCGCGTTCGGCGAGGTTCAGCAACGCCGTTTCAAGATCCGTCTTTTCAAAGTTGTATTCCCTCGTTGCGCCTGTCTGCGCATGCGCCGTCGCGATGATGCTTGCGGCGGATAAAAGACTGGCGGCAAGCGCGCGTCTTTTCAGTTTGTAATCGGAAAACATGATGACCCCTGCTGTTCCATAATCCCGTGAGCACTGTCCGTTCTTTCCCCCGGACACACGTAACTATGTTGAGCAAGAGTTCGACCCGACAAATTTTGCGCGGCAATTTTATGAATTTTCAATGACGGTGCATTGAGTGCGACGCGCGAAAAACGCCGGCGCTTAACGCGCTTCCATCCCCGCTTTGACGAGCGCAATGTCGTTGCCGGACGGTTCGGCCGCGATATGCAAATGTTCTCTGAGCGCGAACAGCAGGGCATCCCGGTCTTTAATTCTGAACACGCCGGAAAGCGTCAGAGTGCGCAAATCCTTGTCGGCGATGACCAGACGAACGCGCGAGTAGCGGTTGAATTCCGCAACGACTTCCGTCAGCGGCGCTTCGTTAAAACGAACCTTGCCGTCGCGCCATGCATCCGGCTCTTCCGCGCTTCCCATTTGCGCGACGTCGATCGCGCCGGACGCATGCAAAAGACCGTGCTGACCGGGACGAAGCGCAATCTCGTTGCGCCGCCCCTCTTCAGCGCGAACGCCCATGCTTATGGAGCCTTCGAACAGCGCAACCTTGGCGGCGCCGGCCTGCCGCTTGACGTTGAACTTGGTGCCGGTCACCCGAACGAAGCCGACCCCGACATCGACATAGAACGGCCGGGACGGGTCTTTTGCGACGGAAAAATAAGCTTCGCCTTTTTCGAGTGAAATGCTGCGACGTCCTGCGGACATGATTACGCTGATCGCGGTATCCGTGTTAAGCTCCACGACAGATCCGTCCTGCAAGGACACTGTCGATTGCTCGCCGACAGCGGTCGCGAAATATTCGGGGCGCTTCACGCCATAGACCGACCATAGGCCAGCGCTCAAAATCCCTGCGAGCGCCAAGGCGACACAGGCGAGCACCGCCCCCCGCAGGCGTGAAAAAGAAAAGGGAGGCGTCCGCTCCGACGGCGGTGATGGCGACCGTTCCGTCAGATCGGGGGCGTACATAAGGCCTTCGCACAGATCGAAAACCATGCGGGCTTTCTCATAGTCCGCGCGGTTACTGGGCGCTTCCGCGCACCAGGCCTCGAACGCCCGCCGGTCCGCGTCGGAGACATAGTCGGCCGCCAGCCGGACGCACCACTCCTCAGGAGTGGACGGTCTCGGCAGATCTTGTCCCGGGGAATCGTCTTTGCTCCTCACGGATATTTGCCTTCCAATGCGAGACGCACACATTGAAGCGCTTTCGCCATATGCCGCTCGACGGTTCTTGTCGTTATCCTTAGCTTTTTCGCGATTTGCGAATGCGTGTAGCCCTTGCCGAAATAGAGCATGAAGATGCGCTGCGTCTCCTCGGGCAATTCCCTGACGCTGTGCACGGCTTCCGCCAGAAGCTGCTGATAATGAACCGCCTCCTCGCTGCTCGGCGCATCGTCCGGATGGTCTTCCGCGCCCTCTTCACCTGACATTATTATGCGCGAGGCGGCGGAACGCCGACATTGACGGGCGTAATTTTTCGCCGCCGTGTACAGATAGGCTTTCGCCTCCGCCTCAAGGCCGCCGGCGCCTTCCCGGCGCCAGACCTGCAGAAAGATATATTGGAGACCATCCTCCGCAGCCTGATCGTCGGGCAGCAGCTTGCGCAAATAGCGGAATATCTCGGCGGAATGCGCCCGGTAAAGCGCAGCCGTCAGACTGTGTTCGCCCCAATCGGCCGCTTTCTTCGACAGCACTGCAACCCCTCGGAAACGCGCACAGCATGCGCTTTTCTTTCCGTATGCTCACATCGTGATGATGGGGCGGCAAAATGCCTGTTTACGGCGAATTCGTCGAATCCTTTTTTGCCGTTCGAAAGCTGATCATGAAAGAATCCGAAACTCCATGCTTCTTCGTTGAGCGCCTTCGGCGGGCAACGCACCTCGCGATGCGGCGCCATCCTTTTAGGGCTAAATCTTTTTAGCGGTAAATTCGTCGGGCTCGGAAAGATGCTGGCGCATAAAACACCCAAATCCGAAACAGGGAACGATAAATAAAACGTCAGCACTTATCGTATCTTTACGTCAGTGCCAAAAACTAATTTGATCAGAATTATACAACATCTCTACATACGCACGCTTTATACTTATACTCCTTGGGAGATATTCCGTATCGCTCCCGGAAGACCCGAGAAAAATGTGTAGAATTATTGAAGCCGCAATCGTATGCGACATGTGTGATCGTTCTGTGTCGTTGCGTCGGATCTGTAAAGTAGTCCGCAGCCCGTATAAGGCGTCGTCTTCGAATATATCGCGACACCGACTCACAGTTCGCGAAGAGCATATGTACATAGCGATTCGACACACACTGAAGTGCCCCGCGATTTGGTTCACCGAAAGATTTGGGTCATTAAGGTTCTCTTCTATGTACTCAAGTATCCGGTTTCGTCTTGCCGCAACGATGGGAGAAATAAGCTCAATTTCGCGCGAGGCTTCACGGCAACTGTATTCAAGCGAATCCAATATGCATTTACCGACGCCGCGCGTGTGTTGACCGGGTTGTCGAAGGGCTTGGCGGATCGGAACGTCGGGCCTGTGAGACGCTCGGTCAGCACCGGTCGACCCAACGCAAGAAGTCGCGCGGTCGGCAGGGCGAACGGGCGCTGACCAAAGCGATCATCGCTCTCGCCGAACAGTTCGGTCGCTATGGCTATCGTCGCATCACCGCTTTGCTTCGGCGAGACGGTTGGCATGTGAACGAGAAGCGGGTCTATCGGATATGGCGGCGAGAAGCGCTGAAAGTCCCCCAGAAACAGCCGAAACGCGGCCGTTTATGGCTCAATGACGGTTCCTGCGTTCGCTTGAGGCCGCAACATCGAAATCACGTTTGGAGCTACGACTTCGTGATGGACAGAACCCATGACGGCAAACCGTTCCGCATGCTGTGCGTCATTGATGAGTTTACGCGGGAGTGCCTGGCGATCCGCGTGGAGCGAAGGCTCAACGCGAGGATCGTTCTCGAAGTCCTCGCTGATCTCTTTCTCTCGCACGGTCCGCCGGATCACATTCGCTCCGACAACGGCCCCGAGTTCATCGAGAAGGCTCTGCGAGCATGGCTCGGGCGGCTCGGCGTCAAGACGCTCTACATCGAACCGGGCAGTCCGTGGGAAAACGGCTATTGCGAGAGCTTCAACTCCAAGCTCAGAGACGAACTGCTCGCGCGGGAAATCTTCTACACGATGAAGGAAGCCAAAGCGCTGATTGAATGGTTGCGACAGCACTTCAACACGTTCCGCCCGCATTCTTCGCTGGGCTATCGACCGCCCGCGCCGAAAGCTATCTTGCCAAAGCCCTTCATGCCGCCTTACGGTCAGGGCGTGGCGGCATGAACGCCGCCAAACAACCCGCCGAGTCTAACAAATGGCTCGGAGCACTTCGATGGGTCAGGCCAAAGGCGCTTTGACAGTATTTAAATTTGGCATGCTTTTCTAGAAAAACAAATTCAGTAAAAATGTTCACTAAATACTATTTGTATTCAATTTTGCGAATTCTTCTGCTTTAAGGTTACGCAGCTTCATGTTCGAAACATATCATTCCACTGTCTTCATCGGTCAGCGGTTCTGCCAGCAATCCGCACAAATGGGGGGCTCCATTTTGCGCATTTTTTTGGAAATAGCGGCAGGTCTTGCAGGCTCCGAAAGGGCGTCCGTCTCTTTGACGTAACGTCGCCCGCAAGAAATCGCCCAGATCGTCTTTCAGCTCCTGACGCTGGCTTGCCGGCAATCTGGAAAGCGAGGACGCCAGTGCTTCTAGAGGGTCACAATTGAGGAGCTTTTGACCCTTCGCTGTCACCTCGATCCGGACCTGTCTCCGATCGGCGTCGCCTGCCGCCTTTTCAACAAGGCCCTTCCTTTCGAGCGCGCTGACTGTCTGGGAAACGGTGCCTTTTGTCATGCCGAGATAGGCGGTCAGGGCCGAGGGCGAGCGCGAGAATCGGTTCGCTCGCGCGAAGTAGCGCAAAGCTTCCCACTGTGTGGGTTTCAGCCCTTGCGAATGACCGTCGTTCTGGAGAACCCGGCCGATCCGCTCCAGCAGGATCAGAATGTCGTCAACGCTAGCCATGCCATAATAGTATCGACAACAAACCTTCTTGACAAGTTCTCTGGCGAATCGATATGTTTAATGTATCGAGTCGAAACATATATAGGAGACTGCAATGAAACGGCTACTAATGGCCACTCTGGCGATCGCAGCCGGGTCCCAGGGGGCCGCCGCACACGAGATCAAGAGCAAAACCGAAGCGGACAAGACGCCCGCCTTCGATATCACCCGTGCGGGCGCAACGACAGACGGCCGCCTCACCACTTTCATGATGGAGCTTGCCGGCGTCGCCGGAAGCGTGAAGCCCGTGCCCGTCGGTCAGCTTACGGGCGCAAAAGTCGAGTCCTATGTCTGGCCGACCAATCTCGATCCGTCCGTTGTCGGCTTCGACAAGGAATCGGGAATTCTCTCGCTCGCCATCACGGCGCATCCGGATTTCGACGACACGCCGCTTTATGACGAGGACCAGGACGGCGATCCGGCCAATGACGGCGCGGACTGGCATTCGCACTGGGTCGTGCTGGTCAAGGACAAAGCTTGCGACGCAGGTCTCAAGGTCCGCGACGTATCGCCCGGCGTCGATCTGCTCCCGGCGACAGCGCCTTACCTGCCGATCGCCCTCGACAGCCCGGGTATGTCGCCGATCCTTGACGGGAAGACGGCGAAAATCACTGTGCCAGTAAGCGACAGCGAAAACACGTCCTTCGATGCCGTGACTGCCGAGTTACAAGTCAATGAGAACGGAGAAGCGCCGCTTCTGTGCGTCACCGGCGTGCATGATGTTGCGTCAGGCGATCTTTCCCTGTCCGGCCGCGTGACGGTGCAGAAGTGACGCGCGCGCCTCTCTTGCTCGCCGGCATGGCCTGCCTTGCAAGCGTTCTCGCTTGCGGGCGGACCCCTGCGGACAAGAGCGCGGCCGCGCCTGAGGCCGCGCGGGCCGTAACGGCGAATACGGAGAAGTCCGCTTACGGCGCAAGAGCCAAAGCAAAGCTGATCGGAGGCAAAGGCGAGCGCATCGGAGATGTCTTGGCCTGGCAAGGGGTTCAGGGCGTTGTTATCCAGCTTCGCGCAAAAAGCTTGCCGCCCGGATGGCGCGGCGTCCATTTACATATAACTGGCGATTGCTCCGATACCGGCGTCTTCAAGGCTTCGGGCGGACATGTCGAGGGCGAAGGCCGTCCGCATGGCTTCCTGCACCCGGGCGGCGCCCATGGCGGCGACCTGCCCAATGTATATGCGTATGCGGACGGAAGCGCGCGCGCAGATTTTTTCACGGCTTCGGTCGCATTGAGCGATCTTACAGATTCAGACGGGGCGGCGCTGATTATTCACGCCGCGCCGGACGATTATCAAACGCAACCTATCGGCGGCGCCGGCGCGCGAATCGCCTGCGCCGCTTTTCCTTCATCCAAGTAGTCAGCACTCAAACCAAAGGAGATTATCATGAGTCAGAAAGCTGTTTTTTACCACGCCGGATGCGGCGTCTGCGTCGATGCGGAACGCCAATTCGCCGAAAGCCTCGACGCGTCGAGGTTTAACGTCGAGATCGTCCATCTCGGCGAGACGCCAAACCGCCTCGCGGAAGCAGAAAAAGCCGGCGTCAAATCCGTGCCGGCCTTCGTGATCGGCGGGCAGCCCTATCACATTAATTTCGGGGCCAATCTCAGCGACCTCAAATAGGCCTCTCCCCCAGGAGGCCCCGCGGCCGCCTGCAGCGCATGCGTAGGAATAGCGCGAGGCCGCGGGGTTTCAGGAGGCAATCGCAAGGCAACGAGATGATGATGAACCGATACGTGTACGAGTTTGAAATTCCGCGACTGCTGGCTTTTTGCAGCGCCTTCTGCTTGGCGATGCCAGGCGCGGCGCTCGCTGCCGATACGCATGTTCACAAGGCGCAGGCGAGCGGCCATGCGCCGATCGGCGTGATGGGCGATCACCTTCACGCAAAAGGCGAATGGATGGTTTCCTACCGCTATATGCGGATGGACATGGAAGGAAGCCGCGACGGCGCGGATCGTCTTGCACCTGAGGAAATCGTCACGGGCTACGCCAATCCGTTCTTCGGCATGCCGATGCAACCCCCGACATTGCGCGTCGTTCCTCTGCAGATGAGCATGGAAATGCACATGGCGGGGCTGATGTACGCTCCGCATGACCGGGTGACGCTGATGGCGATGGCGCAATATGTCGCCAAGGAAATGGATCACCTGACCTTCGCCGGTCCGGCAGGAACGACGCCGCTTGGCGAGTTCACCACAAAATCGGAAGGCTTCGGGGATACGACGCTCGCAGCGCTGATCGGACTTCTCGCGGTCTCCGGCCATGCAGTGCATTTCAACGCGGGAATCAGTCTTCCTACCGGTGCGCTCGACGAATCCGGCACGATCCTGACGCCCATGGGAACGACGCCGACGGTGCGTCTGCCTTATGCGATGCAGCTTGGTTCAGGCACGTTCGATTTGAAACCGGGCGTCACCTATCGCGGCCATGCCGACGCCTTCTCATGGGGCGCGCAGGCCGGGGCGACGATCCGGCTCGGCGAGAATGACGAGGACTACACGCTGGGCGATCGTTATGAAGGCACGTTCTGGGCGGCTTATGACTGGTCGCATAGCCTCAGCACGTCGTTGCGCGTTTCAGGATGGGCGCAAGGCGATATTGACGGACGCGATCTGCTGATCGTGGGTCCGGTGCAGACCGCCGATCCCGGGAATTACGGCGGCGAGGTCATCGAGGCGCATGCCGGGGTCAACTACCGCTTCAATGAGGGTTGGCTCAAAGGCAACCGCCTCGCCTTCGAGGTGAGCGCGCCGCTTTATCGAAATCTCAATGGCCCGCAGATGGAAACGGACTGGTCGATAACGCTCGGCTGGCAGCTTGGATTTTAACGAAGGGAGATGCGTCATGAATGATCGGCCGCAGACAGGGTTCCCGGCATCGCTGCTGACGCAGACCGTCGAGGAAGGATTTGAGCTCGCAATCAAGCTTTCACGTCTCGGCGTCAAGAAGACCCAGCCCGACATGAAGGTTCTTAAAAAGCTGCGGGCGAAATACGCCAATAACGCCGACAGCCTGACGGCGGCGAGCCAGGTTGTGGCGATCAATTTTCAAACGGTAGCGGCGGCGAATAATTACTGGCGAACATAATGAAAGGCATCCATGACATGAAGTTGCGACAAGCCCCTGAATTACAAACAACGCACTGGTTGAATACGAAAGCGCCCGTGACGCTTCAGTCGCTGCGCGGGCGCGTGGTGCTGATCGAGGCTTTCCAGATGCTGTGTCCGGGCTGCGTCTCGCACGGGCTGCCGCAAGCGCAGCGCGTCGCGGCGACTTTCAGCGACAAGGATGTCGCTGTCATCGGGCTGCATACGGTGTTTGAGCATCATGCCGGCCAGGGCACAAAAGAAGCGCTCGAAGCCTTCCTGCATGAATACAGGATCACCTTCCCGGTCGGAATCGATGCGCCTTCGGACGGCGGACGCCTGCCGAAGACAATGACGGAATACAATATGCAGGGAACGCCGACCCTGCTCTTGATCGACCGCGAAGGAAGGCTCCGCAAGCACAAATTCGGCATGGAGCAGGATCTGACGCTCGGCGCAGAAATCATGGCGCTGATGCGCGAGAGTGAGGACGGACTGCCGAAGGGAGCTGATGAGACACAAGCGGGGCAGACATGCGATGAGCATGGCTGCTCGGTATGATCGCCGTTTTCCATTCAAATGAAAAACGCCGCATTCCCGATAGCCGCATCGTCCGCCGACATAGAGCGCAATATCAGCGCCGTTCGGTCGCGCATAGACGCCGCTTGCGTCAGAGCGGGCCGCAATCCTGAAAGCGTCGAGCTGCTGCCTGTCACGAAAACCGTGGACGATGCGCGTATCCGCTTCGCCCGCGCGGCGGGATGCGAACGATTCGGCGAAAACAAAGTGCAGGAGCTGCAAGGCAAGGCGGAGCGCCTCGCCGATTTGAAAGCGCGCTGGTCGCTTATCGGCCGTCTGCAGACCAACAAGGTGAAACATGTCGCGCGGCTTGCCGATGAGTTTCAGGCACTGGGAAGTACGAAACTCGCCGAAGCGCTGCAGCGCCGCCTAGAGATCGAAGATCGCATGCTTGATGTCTATGTGCAGGTTAACAGCTCGGGCGAGGCGAACAAATACGGTCTTGATCCAACCGATATCCTGCCCTTTGTGAGAAAGCTTCCTGCATTCGACCGACTGCGCGTCAAGGGTCTGATGACGCTCGCCGTGTTTTCGGCCGATAAACAGCGCGTGCGCCAGTGTTTCCGGCTGATGAGTGTTCTGCAGAACATGCTGCGCAACCGCGCGCCACAGGGAATGAGTTTCGACGAGCTCTCGATGGGCATGTCGGGAGATTTCGAGATTGCTGTGGAGGAAGGCGCAACGCTGGTGCGCGTCGGTCAGGCGATATTCGGCGCTCGGCCTCTGCCGGATAATCACTACTGGCCGGACGATTCTCCGGCTTTATCGCGGTAAAACTCAACCTTGAAGCGCACCGGGCCATTCAGTTCGACGCGGTGCGGCACGGCGGGCTCGATGACGCCGTAATTCGATGGCGTGATGCGCTGGCGGGCGGGCGGCGGCCCGGGCACGATGTAATCGAGTTCGCCTTCGATTACGACGAGCTTGCCCCAGACGCCCGGCTTTGTGTCGTGCACGGAAGTAAGCTTCGCCGGCACGGTGTCCTGGGTGAAAATCGGCGTTTCGGAATATTTTGAGAGGATGGCGGGAAAGTCCTTGCGGATCGGCATCGCTCAGCTCCGCGCAGCAGCGGACAGTCCTGCCCAGGCAATGACGAACAGTACGATCACCTTGATGACCTCCATGACGATAAAGATGATATGAAGATGGCTTTCGCCAGCGCTTTCCCCGGTGATGATCTGCAGCGTTCGCGCATCGAGGGGCGGCATGATAATGAAGCGCTGCACGAGAAGCAGAAAGAACGGGACCGCGGCGAGCTTCCAGTTGACGCCGCCCGCGAAAATCTGCGCCAGAAGAAACGCTGCGCAGAGGGCGCCTTCGGCGATTCCGATCCACAGGAACTGCGCGCGCCCGACATCAAGGGCA
>JAUHYK010000144.1 GCA_030426465.1 Alphaproteobacteria bacterium | reverse complement strand
TCGCCACAACAACAATCCATCGGCCGGAAATAAAGACCTGCCTATAAGTATTGAGGACCGCCCAACCCATGAAAAAACTTTTCGCCGCCGCTCTCTTCGCCGTTGCGCCGTTCGCTGCGAACGCCAATGAAGTCGAAAACCACTGCGCTGCTTACGCCAAAGAGCATCATGGCGACGCCAGCGTTTGCCATTGCCTCGCTGAAGCCGCGGACGCCCATCACGAGCTTGAAGCTAAAATCGAAAAAATTCACAGCGTCGCTGATTACGAACATGCCGATGATGATGTGAAACACGCCGTCTCCGCCTGTTTTCATGGCGGTCACTAAACATCACGCCAATGATGGCTGATAAAAAAACGCGGCTCACAAGAGCCGCGTTTTTTCGTTGTCGTTTTGACAAGATTAAAAGACGCCGGGCAATCCGAGTGATTTCGAATTCTTGATCTCGACCTGACCTTCTTCGCCGATCACCGCCTTGATCGCCTCGTCACGCGCGGCCATCCATTCTTCCGGATTGTCGACGCGCAACGGCGCTGCCGAGTCATCAACCTTGCCGCCATTGAACTTCCAGAACATGACCTGATTGGCGAGAGAGCGGTCTTTCTCACCGCGCCCGCCATTTTCCGCATCGAGAAGCTGGCGGATCGACGCATCGGCGCCGAATGCGTTCGCCTTGCGCAAGAGCATCTGCTCACCGGCCGATGGCGGGGCCGCCGACGCGTCGCCGAGCAGCACCTGTTGTGCGCGCTCTGACGGCGACAATTCCTGCGGGCGGGCCTCGCCCGGACGCGGCGGCCGCAATGCGTAATCCGGCGGGACAACCAGCGGCGCCTTGGTGGCGATGGCGAATTCATCAGGCGCCTGCTTGCCGCCCACCGCCTTTGAGATGCCGCAGCCGCTCGCGCCGACAGCAATCAGCGTCATCACAGCGGCAAAGCGCATCGCAGAATTCTTGATCATGTGCTCACTCCAGACTTCTCTTCACCCGCCCGCCCGAGCGCAAATGCGCTCAATCTCAAAAGCTGGCGCGCACTATAGCCATGGCCCCGGCCCGCCGCAAAGGCGAAACACCTATTGCCCCTGTTTTTCCGCGCGTTTTTCAGCTTGTCCTGTCTTCCAGGCGTCAAGCAGCAGAAAGGCGATGCCCACATTGATCGCGGCGTCCGCGACATTGAAGACCCAGGGGAACATCAGACCGGAAAAATCGAGAAAATCGACCACATAGCCATAGGCGAGGCGGTCATACAGATTGCCAAGCGCGCCGCCGATGATGAGCCCGACGCCAATCGCCGCCACAGGCCGCTGGAGGCGTCCCAGCCACCAGGCCAGCCCCAACGATACGCCAAGAGAAATCAGCGCCAGAAGCCAGCGCATACCGTCGAGCATGCCAAAGCTGGCGCCGCGATTTTCCACATAGGACAGGTCGAAAATGCCGGAGATTTCGATCTTGCCGAGACGCGGCAGCTCAACACCGTGAACGATCCACATCTTCGACGCCTGATCAGCGACGACGATCACCCCTGCAAGGGCGAGACCGCGCCAGAACAACCGATTGGATCGCGCTTCGCCCCACCAGTCTTTCAGCTTCGCCATGGAGTCGTTCACGCTCATGCGGTTTTCCTTGCATCCGCATCCTCGACGGCGTCGATGCAGCGCTCACACAAATCCGAATGAGAGTCATGCGCGCCCACTTCCGGCAGGATGCGCCAGCAGCGGCGACACTTCTCGCCTTCCGCTTCGACCGGCACGACAGCGACAGTTTGCGTTTCGCCTTCGAGGCGGAACGCATTTTCCGGCGCCGGTCTATCGGTCAGGGTTGCGCCCGACGTAATGAACAGCTCCGCCGGGTCGAGACCATCATAGGCCTTGAGCAATTCCGCATCCGCAACATGCACCACGGGCGCCGCTTCAAGGCTGGCGCCAATGCGTTTCTCGCGGCGTTCGACTTCGAGGGCGCCGGTGACGACACGGCGAACCTCGCGGATTTTCTTCCACTTGGCGCCGAGCGCATCATCGCGCCACGACTTCGGCGTTTCCGGGAATTGCTCAAGATGCACCGATCCATCTTCAGATGGATAACGCGAGAGCCACGCCTCTTCCATGGTGAACACGCAAACCGGCGCAAGCCATGTAACGAGCCGGTCAAACACCTCCGACATCACCGTGCGCGCGGCGCGGCGGCCAACATCATCCGGGCGGTCGCAATAGAGCGAATCCTTGCGGATATCGAGATAGAACGCAGACAATTCCAGCGAGGCGAAGTCGAGACATTTGCGCCAGACGCCCTTGAAATCAAACTTTTCATAGCCCGCGCGCACTTCGTCATCGAGCACCGCGAGACGGTGCAGGATATAGCGCTCCAGCTCCGGCATGTCTTTCGGGTCGAGCCGTTCAGCGTCGGAGAAACCGTCAAGCGCGCCGATGAGATAACGCAGCGTGTTGCGAAGCTTTCTGTAAGCGTCGACGGCGGAGCCGATGATTTCCTTGCCGATGCGCAAATCGTCAGAATAGTCGGAACTCGCCGTCCAGATGCGCAGGATGTCGGCGCCGTATTGTTGCGTGATCTCCGCCGGGTCGACCACATTGCCGATGGACTTCGACATTTTGCGGCCCTGATCGTCGAGCACGAAACCGTGGGTCAGCACGCTGTCATAGGGCGCGCGACCGCGCGTGCCGCAACTTTCCAGAAGCGACGACTGGAACCAGCCGCGATGCTGGTCCGACCCTTCGAGATAAAGATCCGCCGGCCATTTCAGATCATCCCGGCCCTCAAGACAGAAAGCGTGGGTCGATCCTGAATCGAACCAGACGTCGAGAATATCCTCGACCTTTTCATATTCATTGGCCGAGTAGTCATCGCCGAGAAACTCCTGCGCCGGGGTGTCGAACCAGGCGTCGGCGCCGCGGGCCTTCACCGCCTCGACGACGCGCGCATTCACTTTCGCATCGTTCAGGGGAACGCCGTCAGCATTCACAAAGATCGCAATAGGAACGCCCCAGGCGCGCTGGCGAGAGACCAGCCAGTCGGGACGGCCCTCAACCATGGCGCGGATGCGGTTGCGTCCGGACGCCGGCGTGAACTGCGTTTCGTCGATGGCGTTCAACGCCGTATCGCGCAGCCCGCCGTCACCCACGCCGCCAAGCCGGATGAACCATTGCGGCGTGTTGCGGAAGATCACCGGCGCCTTTGAGCGCCATGAATGGGGATAAGAGTGAACCAGCCGCCCGCGCGCGAGCAAATTGCCATGCTCGATCAGCGCGGCGATGACGCGCTTGTTGGCGTCGCCTTCCTTGCCTTTTTTCTTGCCCTCGATCACGAGGACGCGCGCGCCCTCAAAGCCCGGCGCTTCTTCCGTATAGGCGCCGTACTCATCGACCGTATGCGGAATTTCCGCCTCCATGCCGAAGGCGGAGACCCAGGCGATATAGTCTTCTTGTCCGTGACCCGGCGCAGTGTGCACGAAGCCCGTGCCCGCTTCGTCCGTGACGTGGTCGCCGGCGAGCAGCGGCACGTCGAATTCATAACCGCCGGCAAGACCTTTCAGCGGGTGATCGCAAGTCATCACTCGAAGATGGCTTTCAGGAACATCACGAAGACGCTCCCATTTCTCA
>JAUHYK010000083.1 GCA_030426465.1 Alphaproteobacteria bacterium | reverse complement strand
TGCCTCAGCCGGCGTTCTCGAACATGCGGGCATCAAGATCCCGTATTTCACCTTCTTCGCTCATGACAGCGGCAAACGGCCCAAGGATGCGCCGATGGGCATGATGATCGCCATGGGCGCCGCGGCGGCCCTGTGCATCGGTCTTGGCGTCTATCCGGAACCGCTTTATGCGCTGATGCCCGATCAGGCGGCGATTGCGGGATATCATCCCTACACCGCCTATCACCTTGTGGAGCAGCTACAGCTCCTCTTCTGGGCGGTGCTCGCCTTCGCTGTCCTCATTCTCCTGAAATGGTACCCGGCGGAAGTGCCGTCGACCAATCTTGATACGGATTGGTTGTGGCGCGTGCCGGGACGGCAATTGCTCGGCTGGGTGACTGGTGCGTCGCGCGCAACATGGATCGCCCTATGGGGGATTTTCTCGGGCCGCGTACAAGCCTTGATGGCGCGCATTTACGCCGTGCACGGACCGGAAGGACAGATGGCGCGATCATGGCCAATCGGTTTCATGGCGCTGTGGACCGCGGTTTTACTGGCGCTTGTCCTGGTCCTGTCGTTCCTCGCCTAAAGACTCTCGCAGCCGCAAAAATCTTTCCAGTTGAATGCGCGCGTCCTAATGCATGTGACGCGCATCCCCGTCAGGTCTGCATGTCTTATCCTTTCCCGAAATGGGCCCGTTTCTTGCGCAGGGACCCATTATGGGAGGATGTATGCCGAAGACATCGGATCGTTTTTCTCAGCGTGCTGTCCGGCTTGTCGCGCGCATGGCGAAAGAGGTCGTTTGCGAGGCATATGGTTTGCCCCATGCAGCGCTGATGATTGCAGACAGGCGCGGTGTTGAACTCGCTCGCGCGCGGCAGACGGCGATGTATCTCGCGCATGTGGTGGGGCAATTGTCCCTCGGCGAGGTGGCCGCCGAATTCAATCGCGACCGTTCCACGATTTCGCACGCCTGCATCAACATAGAGGACAGCCGCGACAGTCCGATCCACGAAGTCCAGCTTGTCTATATGGAGCGGTTGTTGCGCGACCGCATTCGCAAGGCCGAGGCTGACGGATTGTTCCGGCGCGGCGCGCTGGAGCAAAAACAGATCGGCTATTCCGCCTAAACCGGCTTGCCCTGTTCAGCGATGGCGCGAATGCGCTTGATCATGGAGTGCAGTCCATTGGAGCGCTGCGGCGTTAAATGATCGGTGAGATCGAACGGCGCGAGCGCGGCTTCCGGGTCGATGGCGATAATTTCCTGCGCGGACTTTCCCGAATAAAGCGCGATCAACAGCGCCACCAACCCCTTGACGATATGCGCGTCGCTGTCGCCTTTGAGAACAATTGCGTCGCCGTCGCGCTGCGCATCAAGCCAGACCTGGCTAGCGCAACCGCGCACCTTGTGGGCTTCGTCGCGCACCGCCTCCGGATAGGGCTCCAGATTGCGGCCGAGATCGATCAGATATTTGTAGCGGTCGTCCCATTCGTCGAGAAAGGCGAAATCGCCTGCAATGTCGTCAAAACTGGTCATGGCCGGGGAGATAGGCCCTTCGGCGGCCCCGCGCAACTGCGGGAAGCTTTTGGAATACCTCGCATTTAGACCGATGGAGCCCAAGACTTGTCTCGTGTACCATGTTACTAGTTACCCAACGGACGCACCGCGGGGGGTGATATTGAGCTCTTTCTTTAAGGAACTGCGTAGACGTAATGTCTTCCGCGTGGCGGGCGTTTACGCTGTAGTCGGATGGCTTCTGGCGCAGGCTGGAACCCTTCTCGAAGGCGCGCTCGGCATGCCGGGCTGGTTTGACACGGTCGTGGTCAGCCTGCTTTTGCTTGGCCTGCCTGTGGCCCTGATTTTCGCCTGGGCCTTCGAAATGACGCCGGAAGGGGTGAAACTCTCCACGCAGGTGCCGGTCGATCAGAGCATCACGAATAAGACCGGGCGCAAACTCGACTATGCGATTATCGCCGGGCTGGCCCTTGTTGTGGTCGCGGTCGTCGCTGACCGGTTCATCGGCGATGACGCCGCAGCGCCGCAAAGCGCGGCTGTCATCGGCACGACGCCAAGCGCTTCATTCCCCGACAACACAATTGCGGTGCTGCCCTTTGTCGATATGTCGCCAGAGAGCGATCAGGAATATTTTGCAGACGGCATTTCCGAGGAGCTTTTGAATGTGCTCGCCAAGGTGAATACCCTGCAGGTCGCGGGGCGGACATCGTCATTCGCTTTCAAGAATGACAATCGCGATCTGCGCGAGATCGGCAAATTGCTGAAGGTTGCGCATCTTCTTGAAGGCTCTGTCCGCAAGTCCGGGGACAAGGTGCGCATCACGGCGCAGCTCATCCGCGCCGACAATGGCTATCACATGTGGTCGGATACGTTTGATGGCGACCTGACGGATATTTTCGCCCTGCAGGATCAGGTCGCGAATGCGATCTTCGTAGAGCTGAAAGACCATTTGCCGATTGGCGATGTCGAGGTTGGGACCATCGCGGCGCCGCGCGCCAATGTGGACGCCTATGAACTGTTCTTACGCGCGCGCGAATTGATCCATCAGGTTGGCGGGCAAAGCGGCTATGAGCAGGCGCGCGATCTTCTTGATGAAGCGATTGCGCTTGATCCGGACTATGCGCCGGCGCTCGCCTGGCGCGCATATGTTGAATTCTCGCTGGCTGACGCCTGGGGCGACGAGAGCGGCAAGCCGTTGAAAGAAGCGCTGCCCGATGTGAAGGCGTATGCCGACCGTGCTGTCGCTGCGGACCCGGACTCCGCCGACGCCTATTTCGCGCTCGGCAATTATGAGACTGCGCGCTACCTCAATGAAGGCGTCGGGCAGGTCGACGATGTCATCGCGACCTTTCGCAAGGCGGTGGCGTTGCGCCCAAACTTTCCGCAGGCGCAAAATGCGCTGGCGCAAATTCTGTCCGCCAAGGGTGAGCATGAAGAAGCCATTGCTGTTCTCGAAGACGTGCTGGAACACGATCCGGGTCACCGCGAGGCGAATGAAAACTATCTCAATGTGATGATCGACGCTGGTCGATTTGACGAAGCCGAGGCGGCGCTTGAACGCTGGATGGCGGTGCGGCCCGACCCGACGCAAAAGCAGCTCTATCAGGCTTATTTGCTGATCGAACAGGGACGCACGGCGGAGGGGCTTGCCACTGCAGAGAAAATTGAAGTCGCTGACGAACAGAGTAAGCGCTATCGCGAGTTGCTGATCCGCTGGGCGCATTATGATCTGGGCGATACGGCGTGGGCGTCCGCAAATAGCGGGACGGTCACGGATAAGGCGTATCTCGCCTTGCTGTCGGATAACCCCGACGCCGCGCTTGCGCTCGTCGAAGGTGACGGCGGCGAACCGCTTCGCAGCAATCCTCACTCGGTGATCACCGCCTATAACCGCTTTCTCGACGCCGCCGGCGAATATGACAAAATCATTCAGTACTATGATGAAACCATAAAAACGCCGGAGGCTGCCATTGCCGAGGTTGACGCCTGCGGCTGCGGCGGCATGGACTATCTCGTGAAGGCGATGCAGAACACGGGCCACAAAGATGCGGACAAAGTCCTCGCGCTCTGGGGCGACATGGCCTCGCGCAAGGCGGTTATCTATTCCCGCTCCTACAGCTTCCACCGGCTCGAAGCTGAGCGCGCGCTGCTTCATGACGATACGGCGCGTGCAATTCAGTCATTCGGGAAAGCCATGGATTTTGGCTGGCGGTCATATCCCTTCGCGGTTGGCGCGGTCGAATTTAAAAACCTGCCCGACAACGAAGGCGTTAAGGCTGCGCAGGCGCGCATGCTCTCCATCATCAATGAACAGCGAGCACTCGCGAAGATGGAGCCGTTGCCGGGCGGCGAAGGCTAGGCCTAAACCACCTCGTCCCAGCGCGGGGAGAGATGCGCTGCGGCGTTGATGATCCCCGCCATGGAATAGGTCTGCGGGAAGTTGCCCCAGAGCTCGCGCTTCGCGATGTCGATGTCTTCCGACAGGATGTCGAGATGATTGCGATGGGCCAGCACATCTTCGAACATGGCGCGCGCCTCATGCCTGGCGCCGCAACTGCGGATTGCCACTCCGGGCGGGCGCCGTTACGGTTTGAAAGTGAAGTTCCCCGCTGTTTATGCGGGTCAATGAAGGGGGAAACCTAATGAAAACGAAGACTGTTCTGACTGTATTGAGCGCTGCGATGCTGCTGGCCGCCTGTGGCGGCGGGAGCGAGGAAGCCCGTGAGAAAAAGATCGAGGCCGAAGCCGCAAAGCACGGCGTCGAAGCCGATGTGGAGCTTGACGACAAGGGCGATGTTGCGAGTGTACGTATTAATAACGGTCTCGGCGCCACGGTCGGCAGCAATCTCAATCTGCCGGACGGTTTCCCGTCGGATGTGCCCATGGATGGCGGCTGGTCCATCATTTCGACGAGCGCCGTGCCGGGCCAGCAGGACGGGTTTATGGTTCAGGCGATGAGCGAGGAAAGCATCGCGGATCTCGCGGAGCAAGCCAAACGCGACATGACCGCCGCCGGGTGGAGCGAAACCAGTGCGGATAATCCGACCCCGCAAATGAGCCGTCTCGGTTTTGAAAAAGACGGGCGCATGACGAATTACATCCTGATGGACGCTGGCGAAAAAACCTCCGTACAGGTCGTCACTATGAAAAAGCCGGGCTGATCGCTGCGCCCTAGACCACGTCTTCCCAGCGCGGCGAGAGGCGCGCGGCGGCGTTGATGATGCCGGCCATGGAATAGGTTTGCGGGAAGTTGCCCCACAACTCGCCTTTCGCAACATCGATGTCTTCGGAAAGAATGCCGAGATGATTGCGATGGGCGAGCACGTCTTCGAACATGGCGCGCGCTTCATCCTTGCGGCCAATCCGGGCGAGGGCGTCAATATGCCAGAAGGTGCAGGCCGTGAACGCCGTTTGCGGTTTTCCGAAATCATCTTCGGCGCGATAGCGATAGACGTGATAGCCCTCGCGCAATTCATCGTCGATGCGTTCGACGGTCGCCACATAGCGCGGGTCCGCCGGATCGATGAACCCGATCTCCGCCATCAACAGGACCGACGCGTCGAGATCCTCGCCGCCAAATGCGCCGGTAAAGGCGTTGCGTTCTTCGTTCCACGCTTCTTTCAGGATGACTGCGTGCATGGCGTCGGCGCGGCCGCGCCAATAGGCGGCGCGGTCATCGCGGCCGAGGTGATCGGCGATTTTTGAAAGGCGGTCGCAGGCGGCCCAGCACATGATCGCCGAGGATGTATGCACATCGGCGCGGCCGCGATATTCCCAGATGCCAGCGTCGGGGGTGTTGTAGACCGAATAGGCGCGCTCGCCCACCAGTTCAAACTGTTCGAACTCCAATTCGCCCGCTTGCGCAAACAGGCGCTCGTCGAAAAACGCCTGTGACGCGCCGAGCACCACATGACCATACACATCATGCTGGATGTGTTCGGCCGCCTGGTTGCCAAAGCGCACCGGCCCCATCTCTCGATAGCCTTTGAGGTCCTTGGCGATCTCTTCTTTCAGATCTTCCTCAAGAGAGATGCCGTAGACCGGTTGAATATGTCCGCCCTTGGTATGCGCGACCGTGTTGCGCAAATAAGCCAGGTAATGTTCGAGGGTGCCGACCGCGGAGAGGCGGTTCAGCGCATTCACCGTAAAATAGGCGTCGCGCAGCCAGCAAAAGCGGTAATCCCAATTGCGTTCCGAGCCGCCATGCTCGGGGATTGAGGTGGTCAGCGCCGCAACGATGCCGCCTGTTTCTTCATAGACGCACAGCTTGAGCGTAATTGCGGCGCGAATAACCGCTTCCTGCCAGACCGGAGGGGCGGCGAGCCGGCGCGACCAGGCGCGCCAGCCTTCAGCGGTGCGTTTTTCCCACTCGGCGGCGATCACAGCCGGGTTGTCGGAAAGGGATTCGTCCGGGCCCAGAATAAAATTAATTTCGCGGTCGAGCACGAATTCGCGTTCCGCGATGACATAGGAAACGGGCGCGTCCGTGGTGACGCGAAAACCCGCATGATCGTTCTTGTAGCGAATATGGGAGACGCCGCGCACCGGCGAAATATCCGTGGCGCCGCGATCCGATTGCGCATGCAGGGAAACGGAGATTTTCGGCATGCCGGCAATCGGGCGGATGCGCCGGACGATGGAGGCGGGGCGGAAAGTGCGCCCCTTGTCAAAAAACCGCGGGGCAAAATCGGTGATGGCGATCGCCGAACCGTCATCAGCTTCGATGATGGTTTCGATCAGGGCGGTGTTTTTGATATAGCGCTGGCGCGTCTTGCTCTGGTCGGCGAGTTTGACTTCAAAGGCGCCGCCGCCGCCGACGAGCGTGTTGAACACCGGCTCTCCGTCGAAGCGCGGCAGGCACATCCAGACAACGCTGGCGTCGCTGTCGATCAGCGCCGCAATCGTGCCATTGCCGATGATGCCTAGATTGAGATTCGGTTTTTCGAGTATGTTCTGCTCGGTCATTGCGCCGCCGCCTCCAGCCATCGCCACACCTCCGCCGCGCTTTCCAGGCGATAGGCGGCGTGGGTTTCTCCTGGGCCGACTTTTACGCCGTACCCGCCCGCCGTTTTTGCTTCCGCCATGGCGTCTTCGTCGGTGGCGTCATCGCCGACCATCACCGGCGACAAGCCCGCGAAGGGCTGTCGTTCAAGAAAGCGCATCAAGGTCAATCCCTTGTTGGCGTGAACAGGCTTTGCTTCAAGGACCATCTTGCCCGGCTGCAGAATATAACCGTCAATCCCGGCGATGATTTTTTCCATGGCGGTCTGTAAGACGGCGCCGGCGTCGGGCGCGGCGCGATAATGCAACGCCAGCACTTCGCCTTTCGGCTCCAGTCGCGCGCCATTAACGCCCGCAGCGAGAAGGGTGAGCGCGTCCACCAGCGCTGATGGAGCCGCATTGGGGTGTTCTTCCGGCATGTCGCCGGGCGCGCAGATTTCCAGCCCATGCCCTCCCGCGCGCCAGAGATCGTCCGGAATGCGCCTGGACAAGTCGCGGATATCGCGCCCGCTTAACACCGCCAGCGCGCCGCCAAGTTTCGCCGCCAGCGCGCGCAAGGTTTCGGCGCCGCCCTCAGGCAGAATAACGGCGTCGGGGTTCGCCTGTAGCGGCGCCAGCGTGCCGTCAAAATCGAGAAACAACGCGGCGCCGGGAAGCGGCAGAGGCGGCGGAGGCAAATTCATGTACGGCAGCAGACCATCAAAATGTAAGGAAAAGACCAACAGCAGTTTAATTCAGTCCGCCGGGTGAAAGATCGCTCAGAAATTTCTCGCGCCACCAGCAGATATCCTGCTCCACCGTGGTGTCGCGCAGGCGCCGCCAGCGGCTTTTGCGCTCTTCCAGCGGCATGGTCAGTGCGGTGTGGATCGCCTCGGCGACATTGTCCGTATCGTGAGGATTGACGATCAGCGCAGATTGAAGCTGTTCCGCCGCGCCGGCGAATTCCGACAGGATCAGGACGCCGGGATCGTCCTCATCCTGCGCCATGACGAATTCCTTGCAGACAAGATTCATACCGTCGCGCAGGGGCGTGACGAGGCCGACGCGGGCGATGCGGAAGAGACCGGCGAGTTCCTCGCGCTGATAGGAGCGGGCGAGATAGCGCAAGGGAATCCAGTCGAGATCGCCATAATCGCCATTGATGCGACCGGCGAGACCGTCAAGCTTCACCCGTAATTCCTGATACTCTTCCACTTTCGAGCGCGACGGCGGGGTGATCTGCGTCACTGAAACGCGCCCGCGCATATCGGGAAAATTATCGAACAGCCGCCCCACCGCCTCGAAGCGTTCGGGCAGGCCTTTCGAGTAATCCATGCGGTCGACGCCGATCACCAGTTCACGTTCGCCGCCGAGGAAACGGCCAATGCGCTCCGCCGCCTCGTCGGCTTTTTCGCTGCGGCTCGCCTCGCGAAACCCTTCAGCGTCGATGCCGATAGGATAGGCTTTCACGGTGAAGGTCTGATCGAAGGCTTTGACGCGGCCATCCCCAAGATCTTCGCCGCCGCAATCGTCAATCAGATATTGCACGAAATTATAACGGTCGCGCTCCGCCTGAAAACCGATCACGTCATAGGCGCAGAGCGCGCGCGCGATCCAGTGATGCTCGGGCAGGGCGCGAAACACTTCAGGCGCGGGAAACGGAATATGCAGGAAAAACCCGGTAGGGCCTTCCCAGCCCGTATGGCGCAGCGCATCGGCCATCAACATGAAATGATAATCATGAACCCAGACCACATCGTCGTTATGCAGGCGCGGCGCGATCTGGCGCGCGATGCGCTGATTGACGGCGGCGTATGTGGTGAAGGCGTCGCGATCGAAGGAGGCGAGGTCGATGCGGTAATGAAACACCGGCCAGATCACGCGGTTGGCGTAATTGAGATAGTAGCCTTCATATTCTTCGCGGGTCAGATCGGTAAGGAGGAACTCCACGCCTTCGTCGTGATGGGCGTGGAGCACCCGGTGTTCGCTTTCGGTGATCTCGCCGCTCCAGCCGAACCAGACCCCGCCGGTGGCTTTCAGCGATTCCCAGACAGCAACGGCAAGCCCGCCGGCCCGCGCTTTCGGATCAACGGCGGTCCGGTTCGAGATGGCGATGAGGCGGCCCATGGTTCTTTCCAGGTTGGCGTGCGGCGCAGGAAAACGCCTCACTGAGGCGAAGGTTCGCCTGTGTGCGCTGCACAATAGCCTATTCGGCGCGGAAGGGCAAAAATGGGGAATTTGCTGGGCCGGATAAACGGGGAGGCTGCCAGGGCCGAATCAAAAAGGCCGCCCAAGGGGGCGGCCTTTTCAGTGTCAGCGATGCAAGGTCAGTCTACAGATGAATTTGCGCGATTAACTGGCGCCGTCAGCGCCGGCGACCCAGCCGGTGCAGGTGGCGACGTCTTTCAGTCCGTGTTCGCCAAGGCAGAACGCTTCTTCATAGGGCGTCCGCGTTGCGGCGATGCACTGGTCTAGCGTCAGCTTCGCCATGGAAAGGCAGCGCTCGGATTTGGTGTTCTGGGCGTAAACCTCAACGATTTTGGGGTTTAGCTTGTCGGTCGAATAACGCGCGGCGAGATTGAGAATGCGGTCGATGACGACCTGCGCATTTTTCTCGGTCATCTGGCCTTCATCTGCGCCGGCGCCCCAGTCAGCGGCCCATTCTTCGCGGGCGCTGGCGAGCGACGGAGCGACAACGCCGTTATTTTCTGCGCGGGCGAGGACAGGCGCCGCCGGCGCGCCGCGTTTGCGGCCATAGACCGCCGCTTCATTGAGGCGTTGCTGGCTGGGGCCGATTTTCTGTTTGCCCCAGCTTGTTTTCTGCATGGCGTAAGCTTGTGATTTGAACGCCTCGCCAAGCTCGCTGATCCGTGCGCCGTCTTGCACGGTCATGGCGAGAATAGCCTTCACCGCATCATTAGCGCCCGGCAACTGGCGCAGATAAGAAGGGTCCTGCGCCACATGGGACAAGAGCCCGTCAGCGCCGCCCAGTTCGCCCTTGCGCTTGTTCGCCTTTTTCTTGATTTCCTTTTCGACCGCCTCGACGAAGCCAGGCTGGTCGGCCGCGACCAGCGCCGCATAAGCGACCCAGCCCGCAGCGAGTGATTCGGAATCATGAGCGGCGAGGCGGCGATGGGCCTCCCGCGTGACTTCCGCATTATTGAAAGGCATCGCCTCAAGGGCGGCGACATCCTCGCGAAACTGAATATAGCTCGCAGCCTGACGCTCCAGCGCATTATCCTTCGGCTGAGCCAGCGTATCGGCAGATACTGTGGTGACGGCGAGCCCGGCGGCGAGGCCCGCTAGGGCCAGATGAGGGCGTAATCCCCTTCGCCGGGCGCGCTTGATTTCTCGCATCCCGTTACGTTTACGCGACATAGAGTAGTTCTCCCAAATGACGGTCTTTACACGCAGCCGCCACGGTATCGCCCCAAAATTTAAGACAGCGCTCATCATCCTAGCGGAATTATTATCAAATTCGACAGGTCTTCGCGCCTTAACTTAAATTTTAATCCTTCGCCTCGGAAAAAGGCCCGAAAAGTCCCGAACCCTAACATTTTCGCCGTTTTTGCGATTTATCATTTGTTAACGCCGCCTGACGCATGGTGAAGGGGCGTTAACGAATCGCGGCTGCGCGCAGGCCGCCTGTCTCAACCCGGGAAGTCCATGGCGTTCAGCCTGTCAGCCCTGTTCAAAACCACCCCCCGGCCACCTCAATGGCGGTCGGCGCCGGGCGATCCTGTGCTGGCGGTCGCCGGGGATGGGGAAATTCTCGCCGCCACCGATGGAGCTGAGGTCCTGATCGCTGCGGAAGGCGGGCTTGCCGGGCGTTCACTCCTCGATTTCGCCAGCCGGGAAGACCGGGCGGGCCTCAAAGACGCACTGGACAAGACCGCGAGCGCGCCTATCGGCGCCGCTGCGGGCCGGGTCTCCCTGCGCCTCCTGCGTCCCGGCGGGTCGTCTCAGTTTGTAGAGCTTCATCTCGTCCGTGAGGGAAGCCGAATCAACGTGCTGGTGCGTGAACGCGCTCCCGAGCTTGCCGCCGTCAGGGAGGAGCGCGCCGCGCCCGCCCCTGAAACCGTATCTGGTGCCAATGCGAGTGCTGGTCTCTCGCCGGAACTGCTTGCCGATCTCGGTCACGAGCTAAAAACGCCGCTGAACGCGATTCTCGGTTTCGCCGACGCCATGAAGGAAGAATCCTTTGGGCCCCTCGGTCATGAAAAATATCGCGAATATGTCGGCCATATCAAATCCTCGGGCGGTCATCTCGCCGACCTGATTGCTTCCGTCCTCGACCGGGCGAAACTCGACGCAGGCCGTTACAAGCTAACCCCGGCGCTCGCCGAGCCGGGCGCGCTCGCGCGCGACTGCGCAGAGATGGTGCGCGGCGAGTCGGAAAAAGCCGGGCTCGCCTTGCGGGTCGACATTGCGCCGGGGCTTCCCGAATGCATGCTTGACGCGCGCGCGGTTAAGCAGATCCTCATCAACCTCCTTACCAACGCGGTGAAATTCACGGCGTCGGGCGAGATTGCGCTCAGCGTCAAGGAAGTTGACCGGACGCTCGTGATGGAAGTTTCCGACACCGGCGTCGGCATGAGCCAGATGGCGCTGGCGCGCCTCGGCGAACGCTTCACGGGGCTTCACAAAAGCGGCGTACGAGGAACACCGGGCGCCGGGCTCGGGCTTTCGCTCGCCTTTTCGCTGGCGAAGCTTCATGGCGGCGCACTTGATCTCGCCTCCGCGCCTGGTGAAGGAACAACCGCCAGTCTGCGCTTGCCGGTCGCCAGGAGCCTGAGCGATTTTTCAGGCGCCGGCCTCGCCGTCTCCGGCGATATTCAAAGCCAGCTCGACCGCGTCACCCAATTCCGCAAGGAACGCGCCGATCCGAAAGACGGACGCAGCGCCGCCTGACAGGCGTTAACACGCGCTTAAACTTTGTTGACGCCGTCTTAAGATGAGCGCTCTTTTTGGCGTTACGCGATGCGGCATTCATTCATTTTTTAACACTGCCCGCGATAGCTTTAGGACGGCCAGATTTGGCGGGAGAGCTATCCGGGCATGAAGAGTTGGGTTGACGCTTACGAGCGCTTTTTGCGCATTCCGGACATCGGCAGTCCGGTCCTGACGGCGCGTATGCGCTCGGTCTGGATTATCGGCCTGATGGTCGCTGTCACCCAGGTCTGCAATCTGGTCATCATGGGATTCAGCTATGGCCGCTGGACCTATGACCACACCATCGCCTCTATCGCGATTGTCGCGGTTATCGTTTCGATGCAGCTCGTGCGCTGGTACAAGAACGAAGCTTTTTACGCGATGTTTTACGGCTTGCTGCTGATTGGCGCCGTTCTTGGCTCCGCCGCGCCCGATCACGCCGGCGTCAATTCTGCGGTCGTGCCATTCCTGGCGCTCGGGCCCGTCATGACCGGCTATATGGCGGGGCGGCGCGTCGCCTTGTGGACCTGCGCGGCGTCGGTCGCGACATTATCGTTTCTTTACTGGGTTTCTCTCAATCATCCGGCGGCGATGGCGCCCTACGACTATACGCGCGAGACCAACCGCTTTGCGCAAGGTGCTTTCGCCATCTTTATCTCAACCGGCATCGCGGTGATGATCACCGAAAGTCTTTATTCGATGCTGGAATCCATGCGGGACAATGTGCGTCGCGCCAAAAGCGCCGAGGCGGTGAAGTCGGAATTCCTCGCCACCATGAGCCACGAACTTCGAACGCCGCTCAACGGCGTCATCGGTCTGACCGACGCTCTCCTTGCCGGGACGCTGCCGGCTCATGAACGCCGCCTTACCGATACGATCCGCCAGTCGGGCGAGTCGCTTCTCCTCATTCTTAACGACCTTCTCGATCTCTCCAAGATTGAGGCCGGTAAACTCGCCATCGAAGCAAGACCGACGGACCTGCGCGACCTTGTGCGCTTTGTCACCGACAACTGGCGCGAAAATGGCGCTGCAAAAGGCCTGACCATCAGCGCCAATGTCACTGGCGAAATCCCTGCTTCGGCGCTCGTCGACGATATGCGCCTCAGGCAGATTTTGCAGAACCTCATGTCCAATGGCGTCAAGTTTACGACGGAAGGCCATGTGAGCCTGCATCTGCATGGCGTCAACCGCGGCGGCGGGCGCTATGCGCTGGAGTTCCGCGTGGCCGACACCGGCAAGGGCATTCCGGACGACAAGGTGGCGCGCGTTTTCGACAAGTTCGAACAGGGCGAGCGCGGCACCACGCGGCAATATGGCGGCACTGGTCTCGGTCTTCCCATCTGCCGGATGCTGGCGCAGCTTATGGGCGGGTCTATCGGCGTTGAACGCACCGGGCCTGCGGGATCGACCTTTCTGTTGAAGCTCAAGGTCAATGAAGCCGTTGAAGACAAAACCGGCGGCGATGACGTCTATGACGCCGCCGACGACATGACCGGCCTGCGCGTGCTTGTCGCTGAGGACAATGAAGTGAACCGTCTCGTCGTCAGCGAGTTTCTGAAAGCCTGGGGCGCGGATGCTGACTTCGCCCATGATGGCCCGGCCTGTCTCGAACGGCTTGCCTCGCGCGATTACGACATTGTCCTGATGGACAAGCACATGCCCGGCATGAGCGGCATGGAAACGGCCCAGGCGATCCGCAAGATGGACGGGCCCATGGCGAGTGTTCCCATTGTCGCCGTCACCGCCGACGCCATGCCCGGCGAGCGCGAAGCGATGCTCGCCTCCGGCATGAATGAGTTCATCACCAAACCCTTGCGCGCCGAGGCGTTGAAAGCGGTGATCCTTAGAACGCTGAAAACCCGCGCGGCGGCGTAATCGCGTCTTGACGGCGCCGGCGCTGCAGGTGAGCTTTCCCGCTATGACCGAACCGCGCGTAAAAACCGAAATCCGTGTTTCAGCACAAGTCCGCCGCGCCCACAGCGCCGGGTCTTTTGCAACCATTGTCCGCCGCGGCGACGCCGATGCGGGCGCGGTCGCGGTGAAACTCTATCAGGGGCCGGGCGCGGTGAAGCTGTTCATCCAGAGCCGCGATCTTGACGGTAAGATGGTCTGGCGCGAGCCCTTTGAAGAATATGCGTCGGCGGACATCGAAATGAAAATCGACCGCTGGCTTGAAAAAGAAATCTCGATCGATCCCGATCTCTGGATCGTCGAGATCGAAGATCGCGAGGGACGGATCTTCGCGGACTAACGCTTGCCGTCCGTCAGCGTCAGTGGTTCATCATCATCGTCGATAAAGCGCGCAAGCCGCGCAGCGCCGGACGCCGCTTCGGTGCGCATGCGCCAGAAACGCATGATCCGCTCCGCCGCCTCAACCGGCACCTTCTCGTATAAATCAAGAATGCGCAGCGCCTTCGCTTCGTCGCCGCCGTTTTTGCGCAAGGCCATAACGAAACGCGCGAAGTTTGGGCGTTCAACGGAGGCGTCGCGACAGGCGATGGCGAGCGCTTCATAACTTTGATCGCTGAGGATAGTTTGCACCGTCGACAGATCGACGCCGATAAAATGCGCAAAGGCGAACAGAAATTCGCGGCGCCGGTTTTCGGCGATCAGTCTTTTCAGAACCGTTTCATGGACGGCGTTCATGCGAATCGCGTCGGTAATAAACTCTTGCGTGTCGGGAGCTTCGCCGGCAAGCTCTTCCATCAAACGGTGACGGTTCGCCCGCATCGCGACATCGACGAGCGCCGGATCGAGCAAATCGGAGCGATGTAGAATTTCTTTTCTCAGCGGCGAGGGGACATAGAAATATAGCTGCGTCAGAAGTTGCGGCGGCAGGTCGTAGCGGCCGGTCATCGGCGTCTGGAGGTCGGGGCGTTTGCGCGCTTTGGCGACCATTGCGTGCATCGCAGGCGCGCTAAACTGTGCGCCCTGATTTTTTGCAAGGCTGATAAGGGCGGCTTCCGCGCCATGCTCAACAATGGCGGCTGATACTGTTGACGGAACCTCCGGCCGGCGGGCGATGGCGTTGATGTGCCCCTGATTTCGTAGTGCAATGACGGCGATGAGGTCGTCTTCGCTGAGCGCTGTTGAGCGTTTGAGGACGGGTTCGGCCACGGCGATGTTATCGCGGGCGAGGAGATTGATAAGGCCTCTCGGCGCGGCGGTCGCATCGGCGAGACGCTCTGCCGTTTCGCGCCTCAAGGCCGGTTCGGCCTCGCCCACAAGTTGCGAAAGAATGGCCTCGAAATGCTGCATAGTCGCAGCGGAATGCTGCGCCGACGGCGCCATAAAAAGGTCGGTTATCTGGCGCAACAGGTCACGGCGCGCTTCGGGCGAACCCTCGCGCGCAAGCTCCATGAGCTGGTTCAGGCGTGATGCTCCCGACGTCACGTTTCCTCCCTCCACATTCGGCGGAGAGTGTGCAACAAAGGTAAAGAATGTGTCGCTGACAACACTGCGATTAGGAGATGAACGATGATCTTTGAAGGCTTGCGAACATTGCGATTGTTTGCATTAACGACGATCGGCGCCGGGCTCCTCGGCGCCTGTTCAAGCATGGGCTCTCTTGATCCTTTTTCCGGCGACAACGTTAATTTCGCGCAAGGCTCGCCCGTTGCAGACAATTTAAACAATGCCGATCGTGAGGCGCTTTCCGGCGCAGTAATGCGCGCCATGGAAACAGGAGCGCCGCAAAACTGGCGCGGACGACGCGCCACAGGCGTTGTCACGCCGGGCGCCTATGCGCTCGCCAATCTGAAAGCAGACCCCGCTGCGCGCATTGATGCGGCGCGCGGTGACTTTGATCTTGCGCATATCGTTGAAACCGATCTCGGTCTTTATGTGCTGACGCGCAATTCCAATATCCGCAGCGGGCCGGGCACCAACGCCAAGGCGGTCGAGGTTCTGCCCTCGGGGTCGGGCGTCGAAGTCGTCGGGCGCGTGCGCGACAAGAACTGGATGTTGGTCGCATCGAACGGGGTCGTGCGCGGCTATGTGTTCGGCGATCTCTTGATCAAGGCGCCGGGCTCCGAGCTGGAGCTTGCGGGCGGGCCTATGCGCAAGCCGATCCTTTGCCGCAAGCTGACACAGCGCATTAATGTCTTCTCAGAACGTCACGAATGGGAAGGCGCGGCCTGTAATGACGGCACAGGCTGGCGCCCGGCGCGCGAACCCGCGCCCGACCCGAATGCGCCCGAAGAATTGCTTGAATTCTAGGCGGCCGGACCCGTCAAAAAGGCTTTATTTCGCCGGGCCTGCATCTTGCAGGACGCGAATCCTGCACAATGCCTTTTTGCCGGAACGACAGGGTGGGAATCTATGCCTCAGCAGCGGAAAATAGCGCAACTTGGACTTCACGCCGGGGTGCTTCCGTGGACGCGCGCTGAATTGCCGGGGTGGGGGAAG
This sequence comes from Alphaproteobacteria bacterium, assembly GCA_030426465.1. Classification (GTDB taxonomy): domain Bacteria; phylum Pseudomonadota; class Alphaproteobacteria; order Caulobacterales; family Parvularculaceae; genus Hyphococcus. The sequence goes on along the minus strand of JAUHYK010000083.1, from coordinate 3,909 downwards.
CTGTATCGCATCGCCGGTCTCGGTTTCGATCATAATCAGCGCTGGGCGGATGCAGGCTGGAAAAAGCTTAGCCTTAAAAGCGGCGCCGGTGATGTCTGGCTGGATCTCTCCGCAGCGTTCGAGCGAGGGACATATTTCCTCGGGCGCTATCAGGAGCTTGAATTGCTATTGATTATGCGCGCGGTGTTGAAACCCGGCGGGCAGTTCATTGATGGCGGCGCCAATATCGGCCTGTTATCCCTGTTCGCGGCGTCTCTCGTCGGCCCGGGCGGGCGCGTAGACGCTTTTGAACCAAACGAAACCGTACGCGCCCGTATTCTCGAACATGCGGCCATGAACCGGTTCGACCAGATCACCGTTCATGCTTGCGGACTTTCGGACGAGGCAGCCGATCTGACCTTCCGGGTGCTCGATGGCGGCAGCGAATCCGGCACGCTGGCCAATCTCGACGGTCCGTTGATGGCGGTCGTGACAGAGGAAGCGACTGTGCGCGTTGAGCGCGGCGACGATCTCTTGCTGGAGGCCCTGTCCGCCGACCAGCCGACCTTCATCAAGCTGGATGTGGAGGGCTATGAACGCCAGGCGGTTTCCGGCCTCTTAAAGGTGATCGAGAAAACCCGCCCCGTGATGACGACGGAATATCAGCGCCATCTGACGCCGCGAAACGAGCTGGATGAATTGTTCCGGCTGCTGGGCGCGCGAGGCTATGCGGCGTATCATATTGACTTGCGTCGCAGCGGCCTGTCGCACCGGCTTTGGCTGACGCCGATTGCAGACGCTGAAGCGCTGTTTGAGCGAACCGATAAGAGCGATATCTTATGGCTTCTGCCGGAGGCGAAGCCGTTGTTTGAAGACGCGCTGGCTGGCTAGACGCAATAAGCGTCAAATAACAGCGATGCGGCCTTCATTGAGATGCTGAATAAAAGCGTCAAGGGAAAGCGTGAACGCGCGCTTGTCCGTGCAGTGGCAAAGGCCGACGCAGCCGTCATTGCATGTTAACTCATATTCGCCGCAAGGCGCATTCTCACCGGATGGAGATGTCCCGAAGCGAATCTCGTCCTTGATGATGGCTTTTGAATACGAACCCATACCGATTGTCCTGCCGTCTCTACCCATCCCATATAGGGAACCCTTATGGCGCCGGATGGTTCAAATTGCGTTCATAATCTGGCGTCAAGTTTCATTATCTTCATAAAACCCGGCGGGGTGGGGCGCTGTGACGGCGGACACAGGCGCTGCTTGAATTCAGGCGGCGCGCATAAACCATCGCCCGCCGGGCCGCACACTGCGGGGTGCGACCCATGCGGGCGATGGCCGGCGCGGCATTTTCGGGAAGAACACCACCGCGCCTGTCTCAGGGAGTGGGTTTATTCGGCGGAGGCGAGCCTAGCCTGGAGACCGGCGGGGTTGGTGGTGACGAAGGATGCGATGATCGCGCGCGCTTCTTCCGCCGCGTCGTCGCTTGATTTCTCTCCGTCTTCGACGGCGGCGGCGAGATTGAGGATCGGCATATAGACCGCCTCCGGTTCACCCTGGACAGTCAGGCCGAAGCTCGGATTTTCGGCTTCAATGCGCATCCATTCGGCGCGCACCGCAGCCCAGTAGTCTTCGGTCGCCGACCAGTAGTCGTCACCGACAGCAATCTCGAAATCGTCGAATTTCTTATAGGTGTTGACGCCGATTTCGCGCACCAGCGCGTGGGGTTCGCCATCTTTCAGGACCAGCTTTGTGTTGTCCTGTTCATGCACCCAGCCATCGGGCGTGATCGCATGACGGTTGATGGCGTCGACGGCCTGGTAGTCGTCGCGCTTTGTAGCATCCCGGCGGGGCAGGGGGCGCCATTCGCGCGGCGGCGTCCACGCGGAAAAGCCGTCATCATGGCTCCATGCGCCAACCGCGCCGTAACGCGGCGCATCGTCAACCTGATACACGACTTGAGACCATTTGCCCTTGACCTCAGCGGCGGAAAGGTCCCGGGTTTCCCAGGTGTTGCCGCCGACAAACACCAGCACGCTTTCCGGTTCATAGCGCCAGTCCTGGCGCCAGTGTTTCACCGGGAATTTGTCATCGCCGCCGACAACGAGAATATGCTGCAGGCTGATGAAATCGCCTTCATCGGAGATGACGCGTACAATCTCATTGCCGCCGGACAGTTTGCGGTCTTTCAGCTCATAGCCCTCTTCGAAGGCGACGGTTTCGATGAAATCGAAGGTGACGTGATAATTTCCCGCCATGGCGAGGATGGCTTTTCTGTCGGCTTCGAAATCGGCGGCGCGATGGCTTTGCGCCGTGCTCGCTGCTTTGGCCTGGGAAGTGGAGGCGGTTTGCGCAGATGTGACGCAACCGCCAAGGCCCACGCCTAGCGCGGCGGCGAGCCCGATAGCGGCGATGAATTTGATTTTCATGGTCTGATCTTCCCTCTGGTGATGACAAAGTGCTGGGCCGGCGTTGCCTGCGGCGGAATAGAAGGCGGCTCTTTCAGGCGTTGATTGAGCCGTTTTCCGTTCCTCTCTTCTCTCCCCAATCCTCTCTGGTTGAGACCGGCCGCGCCGGCTCGAGTTCTCAACTTCTTTTCATAATGCGAATGATTCTAAGTTGCAATCGCATTTGAAGTCGCTTAGAAAATCGCAATTGAGAGTCATTCGCAATAGATTGTCAGGAGTTACGGGGATATGGGCGGCATCAGAGAGACAAAATGGCAAAGCGCGACGCAATGGCGCGGGTCTGTATTGAAGGGGGCTGCGGCGACGACGGCCCTATTGGCTGTGGGAATGCCCGGCGGCGCCATGGCCGACATGGCCGCCGTCGATCTCGATGAAGTGACGGTCTATGCGACGCGCAATCCGATTGAGGCGTTCGACTATGCCGGTCAGGTCTCGGTCATCCCCAAAGACGTGATCGACGATTTCAATCCGTCGACGCTCGCCGATATTTTTGACGCCGTGCCGGGCGCCGCTATTGGCGGCGGGCCCCGCCGGTCGGGCATGACGCCGGATGTGCGCGGCCTTTCAGGGGAGGGTGTGCTGATCCTGTTTGACGGCGCGCGCCAGAGTTATCTCTCCGGTCATGACGGCCGCTTTTTCGTAGACCCTGACCTTGTCAGCGCGGTTGAGGTGGTGCGGGGGCCCACTTCCGCGCTGTACGGCTCCGGCGCGCTTGGCGGGGTGATCGCTGTACGGACGATCACCGCGGAAGACTTCCTCGATGAAGGCGAGCGCGCCGGAGTCAAAGTCTCTTCCGGTTATCAGAGCGTCAATGACGAATGGCGTGTGGGCGCCACCGGCGTCTGGCGAAGCGAAGATAACCGGGTGGATGTAGTCGGCAATTTCACGCTTCGAAATTCCAGCGACATTGAACTTGGCAGCGGCCTGACGCTCGAGGCCGACGATGAAATTCTGTCATCCCTCTTGAAAACCACCTTCCGCCCCAGCGACGAATGGACGTTGTCGGCGTCATGGATGCGCTATGGCGGCAACAGCATCGATCCCAATAATCCGCAGGGCAATAATCCGGCGGGTCCGGGTAATGAAAATGTCGACCGCAACATCGATTCGAACACGCTTCAGGGAACTGTGAATTACAACCCGGCGACCAGCCTCATTGACGCCAATCTGGTCGGGTATTTCACCAAGAACTCAGTTACCGAAGACGAATTGGACACAACCCGCGTCGTCAGCCGGGAGGTTGAAACGTTCGGTCTGTCCTTTGACAATCGCTCGCGTTTTGAATCGGGCCCCGCCGCCCTGACTTTCACCTATGGCGGCGAGTTTTATCAGGATGAGCAAGTCGGCCTCGACAATATGACGGCCGACATGACCCGCGGCGGCGTACCGGACGCGACGGCGAAATTCTACGGCGCCTTTGCGCAGGCTGAATTGTCGCTGGAAGGTCCTGTCGGTGTGTTTACGC
>JAUHYK010000082.1 GCA_030426465.1 Alphaproteobacteria bacterium | reverse complement strand
GAATCCAACGCCGTTACCATCAGTCGCGTCGAAGGCTCGAGTTATCGGCAAGCCGTCAGGTCGATCATCCCGCTCGATGTTCAGATCGCGATAAGAGAAGGGTGCAGCGATGTATTAACCGACTTCAACATCATCGCGGGCTTCACGACCGAATGCCGACTGGAGGTGGATTCGTCTGTTTTGGCCGGGACGGCCAATAGGTTGAGGTCCGATCCGGGGATCCGCGACGAGCTGAGATATCAGTACTCGCGCGTCGCTTCGGTCATAAACAACAGCATTGGCAATCTTGTTCTTATCGAGCGGGTGCTGGCGTCGCTCGGCCAGCCAGTGGAGAAGTCATGATCCTCCGCCGCGTCATCGAGCACGTAAAGGCCCAGAACTGGACCGCCGTGGCGCTCGATTTCGTCATCGTCGTGGTCGGCGTTTTCATCGGCATTCAGGTCTCGAACTGGAATGCGGCTCGGGCGGATCATGTGCGCGAGGTCCGCTACCTTAACAATCTTGCTGTCGAAATCAGTGAAGAAGTTACTGCGTTGGATGAGATGATGCTCGCTCATCGCGTGCGCATAACGGTGATTGACAGGATGTTGACCGATGCGCTCCTCGCGCCACCCCGGCGTGAGGCCAGAATGTCAGCGCCCTCCAATACGGTTGATGTCGACAGAACGATTCCGGCGCCGGAGTTTCTTCCCATTGCTGAGGATGAGCGCGACTATTTTCTGACATACGGCATCCTTGCGCGGAGATTCAATGAAAAGAACACTACGTTTCGAACTCTGCAATCGACCGGAGACATCTCAATTCTAAGGGATGAGACCCTTGCTCTCGATATTTCGAATTACTACGCCAATATCGAGGATCTGATTTATTTTGAAGGCGGCACTGCGGCCCATGCGCGTGATGCGACGACAGCGGTCGCGAGGCGTCACGGGTTCAATCCTTTTGGCGACAACTCATATGACCTTGTCGTGACTGCGCTGCAGGAAGATCCGGAATTCGCCGCCTCTCTGCGTGCGCTTTACAATATTTCCATCCTGAATCACTTCGTTGTCGCCACTGTGAAACGAGAAGCAGAGGCGATTCTGGCCCGGCTTCCGGATAGTGAAGAATGATCCTGCGCCGTGTCACGGACGATGTGAAAGCGCGCAACTGGACGGCGGGGCCCTGGGGCTTTTATATGGGCGCAGGGATGTGACGGGCGTCACTGCGCCTGCTGGGCCGCAGGCTAAAGACGCCGCTCGCAAAGGAGAATACCCATGAAATACGATAATATCTTAGGAACGGTCGGAAACACGCCCGTCATTCGCATCAACCGCCTCGCGCCGGAAGGCGTCAATCTTTACGTGAAGTTCGAGGCGTTCAATCCGCTGGGCTCGGTCAAGGACCGTCTGGCGCTCGGCGTCATCGAGGCGGCGGAAAAGTCCGGCGACTTGAAACCCGGTCAGACTGTTGTTGAGGCGACAAGCGGCAATACGGGCATCGGTCTCGCCATGGTCTGCGCCGCGAAAGGCTATCCGCTGGTCGTTGTGATGGCGGAGAGTTTTTCCGTGGAGCGCCGCAAACTGATGCGGTTTCTGGGCGCCAAGGTGGTGCTGACGCCGGCCGCGCAAAAGGGCACCGGCATGGTGGAGAAAGCCAAGGAGCTCGCCGCGAAAAACGGCTGGTTCCTGACACGCCAGTTTGAAAACGACGCCAATCCCGACATGCATGAGCGCACAACGGGTCCTGAGATCATTGCTGCGTTTAAAGGCGAAAAGCTTGATTACTGGGTGACGGGATTTGGCACCGGCGGGACGCTGACCGGCGTGTCGCGCGTGCTTAAAAAGGAAAGCCCGGACACAAAAATCGTCGTCTGTGAGCCGCCGGACTCGGCGATGCTGTCGAGCGGCGCCCCGCAGGAGCGCAATCCTGACGGCAGCCCGAAATCGTCGCATCCGGCATGGACGCCGCACCCGATCCAGGGCTGGTCGCCGGACTTCATTCCGAAGATCACCTCCGAAGCGGTTGACGCAGGCGTCATCAGCCAGATCGTGAAGACCCCGGCGGCTGAAGGCATCAAATGGTCGCGGGCGCTGGCGCAGCGGGAAGGGATATTCACCGGCATTTCCGGCGGATCGACATTCGCCGGCGCGATGGAAGTCGCGAAGACGGCGCCCAAGGGCACGAATATCCTCGTCATGCTGCCGGATACTGGCGAGCGCTACCTGTCGACCCCGCTCTTCGCCGACGTTGAGGCGGAAATGAGCGCCGAGGAAGTGGAAATTTCCAAATCCACGCCGGGATATCAGCTGTCCATTTAACCGGGCTCGCGTGAAATTGATTGTTTCACGCATCCCAAACGCCCGGAACTGCTCTATAAGCAGGCTGTTGGCCTGTCGGGCCGGTTCCGGGCGGGGGCGCACGGGAGACTGATGATGATCAAGACGAGAGCAGCTTTAGCGGCGGTGATTGCGCTAACGGGCGCGGCTTGCGCCACCGCAGGCGCCAATGACGAAATATCCGAAAAGGTCGCGGCGAAGCTCGCCGAGTTTGAACCGACAGGCGAGACAACCGCTTGCCTCAGCACCACACGCATTCGATCTATCGATGCGCTTGACGACAAGCGCTTTCTGGTGCGCGTCGGCGTGAGTGATTATTATCTCAACGAGGTCTCGGGGCGTTGCAGCGGCGCATCGCGCGCCGGCAATCGTCTTCAATATACGATTTCAACGGGCCAGCTTTGTCGCAACGAAATTATTGAGGTCGTCGACAACACGTCTGGCTTCACCGCCGGTTCTTGCGGTCTCGGATCGTTTCAGGAACTCATGAAAAAGCCCGCTGAGGATAAATAGAATCCACCCGGTCAGAGTAAGGAATTTCATCTTCATGCGCAGAAAATCTGTTTTCGTCACCGCCACGTTTGCTGGCGCCATATTGGCCACCGGTGCGCTCGCTTTCGGGTCAGGAAAAGACAAGGTGCAAGAGCTCTTGTCGAAATATGAGAAGACCGGCGAGAGCCAGAGCTGTCTCATGTTATCGACAGTGCGCGATACAGACGCGCTTGATGACTACACGCTTTTGGTCGAGGCGTCGGGCGGCGTCGTTTACCTCAATGAGCTTAATGGACGCTGCTCCGGTCTTGGCCGGGAGGGGCGTTATGTGCGCCGGTCGACGACGTCGCAAATGTGCAAGGGTGATATTATTCGCGTGATCAACAGTTTTGGAACGACGTTGGGATCATGCAGCCTTGGCGCATTTGAAAAACTTTCAGAGATTGCAGAGGGCGAGACGCAGCCAGAATAGACTGCTTTTGACCGATTATTGCGCCCGCGCGATTGTTGCGCGGGCGTTTTTGTTTGTATGCTGAGTAAGTTCTCTGGTTAACAAAACCTTTTTCAAAAGTAAACAATCCCATAATTCCGCGTTAACGGGATTTTAGGTCCGGCCCGATCATCCTTGCCATGGTTAATCCGTTCACGACGGTTGTGGACGGTGTGTATTTCAAGGGGCCTAAAGAATGACAATTGCAATGGGTGTGGAAGCGCTTGAAGCGGCGGAGCCTGTTTTAAGCGACATGGAAATGTACCGGTTGGGGCTGGAAGCGTCGACGGGCGGCGATGACGGTTGCTTCGATCTCATCATGGCGCATAAGTGGTTTAACCTTGCCGCGATGCAGGGCAATCTCGAAGCGCGCGCTTACCGTGCTGAACTCGCCAATGAAATGACGGCGGAAGAGATTGCCGAAGCGCAAAAGCTTGCCCGCGAATATCTCGCGACGCACCGCGCTAAAAACAACGCCTAGGAAGTGCAGAGCGCCCGGCGTCGCCGGGCGGGTGACGACGCTTCGGGCGTTGTCAGATGTCGCCGGGATGAACGGTGTGATCCGTCCCCGCGCCAAGCTCTTCTGAAGCGATCCGACGGAAAGTCTGTTTTTGGGCTTCGTCGAGATTGGCGAAGCGCGGGCGTTTGGCGCCGCGAAGCGCCGCCTTTTCCTGATCGCTCAACTGCTTCCAGAGTTGCCGGCGTTTCTCGCGGAAGGCCGCCCGGCCTGTCCCGTCGAGCGCAAGATACCGTCTGGCGGTCGCCGCCTCGATCTGGCGCGACTGGGCGAGGCGGAGATCCGATTCGAAGAAATCCGCCGCCACGAGGTCTACGAAAATATCGGTTCCGGGGGCGCTGACAGACAGGGGGCGCCCAGAAGCGTCCGACGGCCCGCCAGCATGCGCCTGTATAGATAGGCAGAGCATCACGGCGGTCGCCGCCGAGAGCCGGAATGGTCTATGCATCGATCTGCGCAACAATCAGAATCCCCCACCATTTCTGAGCCGAGCATAGGTGCGTGGCCTTGCCAGCGGCTGAAGGAGATACATGCAAATTGGCGGATTTGACCCCTTTGGGGAAAAAAACCGCCGGAAGGCCGCAGACGGCCTTGCAAACCGGCCAGTCCTGGCTTAGACGACCGGGCTTCCTATTCCAGCAAAGGACGCCTTTCGGGGACCTCAAGGGGACCCGATCGTCCGGCGCGACACAGAGATTGATTTAGAGGTTTCCATGGCCGTTCCGAAGAGAAAAGTCTCGCCCGCCAAACGGGGCATGCGCCGCAGTCACGACAAGCTCGGACAGGCAAGCTACATAGAAGACAAGGATTCGGGCGAACTGCGCCGCCCGCATCACATCGATCTCAAGACTGGCAAATATCGCGGCCGTCAGGTTCTCGAGCCTCAGGACGATTAAGCGAACGCCATTTTGAATGGTTTTAACGCCGCCGCCGGACGTGTTTCCGGCGGCGGCGTTTGCATTTGCGCGAGCGCCGCTTATGCTTTTCGCCGGGTGTGGGGCCTGATCCGGGGATTGTGACCCGGATACTCTCGGAGGGTGCTCGGGAATGAATTTCATCAGGATTGCGCTGGCGCCGGCGGCGCTCTTTTTGCTCGCAGGATGCGTGACATATCCCTATCAGTCAGCGTTTGACGCTTGCGATGCGGAAGCGGGCGCTTGTTATCGTTATTGCGAGGAAGTCAGCTATAGCGATGGCGAATATGCGGCCTGCCATGCCGATTGTGAGGTCGGCGCCAATCGGTGCTTCGCCGATTCTTATGACCGCTATTCCTACAGTGGGACGTCTTACGCGCCGTCCTGGCCATGGTATGGCCGCTACGGCGCCTGGGGACCCTCTAGCGGCTATTATTTCGATTTCAGCTATTGGAGTGGCTCTGGCCGTTATTACGATCCCTATTATCAGGACCGCCATCGTTATAATGGGCGCCGGGGTCGCGATCGCGACCGTGACCATCCGCGCGGGCGTGACCGAGACGGGGACGGCAAGAATGGCAAACCGGGAGGAGGGGCTTACGCGCCGCCGTCGGGCTCGCCCGCCGCTGATTATCCCAATCGGCCGCGCCAGCCGCCGGAAGGAAGGCCCGGCGGGCAAAGCGAACCTCCCTATAGCCAGAGCGAAAAACGACGTGCGCCGCCTCTGCAACGATCGCAGGCGGCCCCGCGAAATTCAGCTCCTGTGCAATCGGCGCCGGCTCAGGCGGCCCCGGCTCAATCTGCGCCGCCGCCTGCGGTTGCGCCCCGCCAGCAGCGGCCGGCGCGATCCAAACCGGCGAGCAAGCCGCGTCAAAAGAGCGGATCGCCCCGCAACAAGGATCAGCCGCAGGATTACTAGACGGCAAAGCTGGCGGCGGCGGCGTTGCGCTTCCGTCATGGCAGGCTATAGAGGCTCCGGAAATCACAACCGGAGCCTTTTCTCATGACCGCTATCGCCGACATTTTCGCCCGTGAAATCCTCGACAGCCGGGGCAACCCGACCGTTGAAGTTGATGTCACGCTCGAAGACGGGTCCATGGGCCGCGCCGGCGTGCCGTCCGGCGCATCCACCGGTGCGCATGAAGCCCATGAACTTCGCGATGGCGGCGATCGTTACGGCGGCAAAGGCGTTCTGAAAGCCGTCGAGGCCGTCAATGGTGAGATCTTCGATGCGCTGTCAGGCTTTGAGGCGGAAGAACAGACGCTGATCGACGAGACCATGATCGCGCTTGACGGCACGGAAAATAAATCGCGCCTCGGCGCCAATGCTATTCTCGGGGTTTCGCTGGCGGTCGCGAAAGCTGCGGCGGACGCATCGGCCCTGCCGCTCTATCGGTATGTGGGCGGGGTCTCTGCGCGGGTCCTGCCGGCGCCGATGATGAACATCATCAATGGCGGGGAGCACGCCGACAACCCGATCGACATTCAGGAATTCATGATCATGCCGCTCGGCGCCGACACGTTCTCGGATGCGCTGCGCATGGGCGCCGAAGTTTTTCACGCCTTGAAAAAGGGGCTGAAAGACGCGGGACACAACACCAATGTCGGTGACGAGGGTGGATTCGCGCCGAACCTTCAATCCACCGATGATGCGCTCGGCTTCATTATGAAGGCGATTGAGAAAGCAGGCTATCGCCCGGCGGAGGACATCTTCATCGCACTCGATGCGGCGTCGACTGAGTTCTACAAAAACGGCAAGTATGAACTTGCAGGCGAGGGCAAGTCGCTCGATGGCGACGGCATGGCGAAATATCTCGCCGATCTCGTCGCGCGCTATCCCATCGTCTCCATTGAAGACGGCATGGCCGAAGACGATTGGGCGGGCTGGAAAGCGCTGACCGATCTGGTCGGCGACAAGTGCCAGCTTGTAGGCGACGATCTTTTCGTCACCAATGAAAAACGCCTGCGCGACGGTATTGAAAAAGGCTGCGCCAATTCGATCCTCGTCAAGGTCAACCAGATCGGCACGCTTACCGAAACGCTCGCCGCTGTCGATGTCGCGCATCGCGCCGGTTACACGGCGGTCATGTCGCATCGCTCCGGTGAAACCGAAGACGCAACCATCGCCGATCTCGCCGTCGCCACCAATTGCGGCCAGATCAAAACCGGCTCGCTCGCCCGTTCGGATCGGCTTGCGAAATATAACCAGCTTCTCCGGATCGAGCAGGAGCTTGGCGATATGACGCGATACGCTGGCGCTGCAGCGTTGGGGCGCTAATCATTTGAGCGCGCCTGTCATTCGCCCTGCGACCAACGCGGACTCGGAAAAGGTCCGGGCGCTGATCTTTACCGTGCTTGATGAGTATGGGCTTGAGCCTGCGCCGAAGACGACAGACAAGGATCTTGAAGATCTTGAAGACGCCTATGCCGGCGGCCTGTTTGATGTTCTTGAAACGCCTGCAGGCGACATCATCGGCACGGTAGGGCTGTTTCCCATGGGGGACGGCGTCGTCGAACTGCGCAAGATGTATCTGAAACAATCAGCGCGGGGGCGGGGCCATGGCAAGCGGCTCCTGACGCACGCCATAAAGCGCGCGAAGGAACTCGGTTTCCGCCGTGTGGAGCTTCAGACTGCGCGGGTTCTCGAGGAAGCGCTGGGTCTTTACGCCAAATATGGTTTCGCCTCTTCGCCCGATGCGGCGCTTGAGCGGCGCTGTGATCAGGCGCTCGCGCTCGATCTCTAGATAAAGCAGGCTTGGCTGTTTGCGCTGAATCTTTCGCTTCGAACTCTCGAATTACGTTACGGCGTCAGTGGCGGATGGACCAAAGAAAAGCCGCCGCTATTATTCGCTGTCAAAGCAGTATTCTTTCATCAGCTCTTCACGCGTCGCTGTTTGCGGTTCAGCCTCAGGCATGCGTACAACTTTCTGGTAAAGGCCCGGACTAATTTCCCGCCAGTAGGGTAGGTCAATGGCGCTAAGTTGTTTTAGATGAGCCAGATACTCATCGAGCGTCGCGAAGACTTTGCCATGCGCATAGGGCAGACCCGCAACGCCTTCAGGTGTTTTCGAACATTTTTGCTGTGACACAGTAACAGTTTCATCCTGTGAACTAGAAACAATTGTTTCTTCTTCCGCCTCCAACGGCTTGTAAGGTTTCGCGTCAGCCTCTCCGCGTTGGCAGGATGTGGCGGTTACACTTAAGAGAATAGCTGAATATAATATGAGCTGCTTTTTTTTCTGCATATTTTTACTCGAAAAGATTGCTTCCGCGCCTCACGCAAATATGATCCTTTTATGAATAAGATTCGACGGTGGACTTGTAAACCTTGACCTTGGGCACCGCATCAACAAGGGGCTGATCATGACATATCATTACTCAGAAAATTCCTCTGACGAGACCGAGTCAGGAAAACTTTCAACGCTGGGCTCTGCAAATCCCTATTTCAACAACTACGGCTTTGCCGCATATACCCGCAGTAATTATAGCGAAGTGATGGGAAAGAATACTTTCAGCAATATCGCTGTCTATCCTGAATGGGACCCCCATTACAAAGGCGGCGCTTCGATTTACGACCCCGCTTCGTTTTCGGCGGCTGGCGGTGTGCTTTCCACCATCGGAGACATTCCCGCAGAGATTGCGCTCGACGGGTCGATCGACGCTCCCGATGAGCTCGATATTTATGAAATCAGCCTGACAGCCGGCGAGACCTATATGTTCTCGGTCTATGGGTCGGGCGAAAATCCTTTGCAGGATACATTCTTGTATCTGCTCGATGGTGATTTCAATCTCATAAATTATGACGATGACGGCGGCGCGGGAACGATGTCGCTGATCACCTTTACCGCAACGACTACAGACACTTACTATCTCGCCGTTGAGGGATATCCCGGCGCCGGTCTAACCGGTGACTACACGCTGGACGCGATTGTCAGCCCCGGTTTTGACGTTGTGCCGGACACTTTTGGCGGCGCAGCCGCGCTTACGCTTGGCGGCGTTACTTACGGCTTCATCGAAGCCGGACCCGGCGTTGTTTACGGTCCAGGCTTTAGTGAGGTCGACACCTACACCTTCACGGCTGAAGCAGGGCAGGTATATTCGTTCGAAGTGGCTGGCGGCGCCGACTACGCGTCTGACTATCTGGCGCTTCCCGACGGCGAACTCGACACCTATGCCGTCATTTATGATTCTGAAGGCAACGTCGTCGCCTCAAGCGATGACATCAGTTTCCCGTCGGACATCAGCTCCAGGGTCGACTTTTTCGCGCAAGAAAGCGGCACCTATTACATGGATGTCTTTTCTTACCAGCCTTGGAGCGGCGGCTACTCGATTACGTCACAGGTATTTAATCCGGATGATTTCGATCCGCTTGAGGCGTTGTATTGGGATAGCGCCGCCAATGTCCCGTTTGATGAAACAAACACGGCTTATGTCTATTTTGGCGAAGCGGGAGACACATTCGGCGAACCGGGTGTTTCACTTGGCTGGAATGAATATGAGAAAGGTCAGGTGATGGAGGCGCTCGAGGAGTATGAAAAAATCCTCGGCGTCAATTATGAAATCACCGAAGACGTCAACGAGGCGACGTTCCGTCTGTTTACAACGGAGTCTGATGCGTTCGGGGCGTATTTTTATCCGCAAGATCCTTCATACGGCACCCAGCAGGGCATTGGCGCGTTTAACGTTCTCAGCGGCGCGTGGACTTTCGACGAACAGCAAAGCCTGGAGCAGGGCGGTTACGCCTTCGCTGTGATCCTGCACGAGTTCGGTCACGCTCATGGCCTGGCTCACCCGCACGATACGGGGGGCGGTTCCGAAATCATGCTTGGCGTCAGTGCGCCGACGGGTTCGCTCGGCATCTACGATCTGAACCAGGGCGTCTACACGGTAATGTCCTACAATGACGCGTGGGAGACGCATCCGGACGGTCCAACGCCATTTACGGCAGATAATATTGACAGTGGCTGGTCAGGCACGCTCAGCGCATTCGATATCGCCGCCCTTCAGGAGCGCTATGGCGTTATCAATGAGTATGCGGCTGGCCACAATGTTTACATGCTGGGCGACGCCAATGATCCCGGCACGTATTATGAAACGATCTGGGATACAGGCGGCAGAGATGAAATCCGCTATGACGGCGCATCCGACGCACGGATCGATCTGCTGGCGGCGACGCTGGATTATACGCCGACTGGCGGTGGCCCGGTTTCCTTCGTCAGCGGTATCTGGGGCGGTTATACGATAGCCAATGGTGTCGAGATCGAAAAAGCGACCGGCGGGTCAGGCAACGATGCCTTGCTTGGCAATGACGGCGTAAACTGGTTGCGGGGCAATGACGGCGACGACGTTCTCATGGGACGCGGCGGCGGCGATAAGCTAATCGGCGGCCTCGGTTTCGACACGGCGTCTTACATGGACTCGGAAGAGGGCGTCAGAGTTCTCACGACCATATGGAACCCGCTCGGTTCAGGCGACGCCGATGGCGACGTCTATGTCAGCATTGAAGCCATTCAGGGCAGCAATCACGACGACTTCTTGCGTGCCGGCTTCGGCGTTGAGCTGCTGCAAGGCATGGGCGGCGATGATACTCTGAGAGGTTGCTTCGGAGACGATACTTTCCTCGGCGGCGATGGCGATGACGATATCAGAGCCGGTACCGGTAATGACTATCTCGACGGGGAAGACGGCGACGATACGCTTTTCGGCGGCTATAAAAACGATACATTGTTCGGCGGTGACGGCGACGATTATCTCAACGGCGGCGGTGCAAAAGACTTCCTGAATGGCGGCGCCGGCGACGATATAATGAGAGGCGGTAATAACAATGATATTTTCGCCTTTACCGATCTCGGCGGCGTCGACGAAATCCTCGATTTCCAAAAGCACCGGGATCAAATCGACCTCAGCGGTCTTGATGCAATCGACGGCGGTGATATGGACGCCTTTGACTGGATTGGCTCGGATGCTTTCAGCAACACTGCCGGCGAATTGCGCGCTTACAAATCCGGCGGAGATAACTACGTCGAAGGCGACACCAATGGCGATGGCATCGCCGATTTCGTGATTGTCACCAACGTGCTTGTCCACGAGAGCGATTTCATCTTCGGATAAGGCGCCGAGAGAAAATTTCTCGAACAGGATAACGGAAACGGGCCCTTCGGGGCCCGTTTTTTTATGAAATTCGAATCACTGATTCGAATTTTAACGAATCATTAACCAACTTTGATTCTTTTGAAACGCAACCAAAAAAAGAACCGGTCCATGTTGCGTCTTCGCTTCCTACTCGACATCGCCTTTCCTGCTCTGGCCATGTGTCTGACTGGCGTCCTGCTTTACAGCGCGGTGGTTAGCGACACCGGTTATCGAGCGCTGTCCTCGCTTCGCAAGGAGGCCGCGGAGAAGGAGGCCCAGTTCGCAGAGCTTCACGCGCGCCGAATTGAGCTTGAAAAGAGGGCTGACCTCCTCAACTCGAAATCCCTTGATCCGGACCTCCTTGATGAGCGGATACGCTCGGTTCTGGGCTATTCGCGAGAAGGCGATGTGGTGATTTCCCGCCGCGAGCTCGACCGGCTTTTGAGCGAATAAGCTGCTTTTCCGGCGGAGCCGGCTCAATTTCCCATCACAACTTGTTCCCCGGCGGCCGCCCGTTTATGACAGGGCCGGAACAGCCCCCGGAGAACCCTGAATGGCCCCCGATACGCGCGACGGCGCCCAAAAAGACGCCCCTAAATCCAACCTGACCGCAAGCACGGAAGAGCTCCTCCATTATTACCGCGACATGCTGCTTATTCGCCGCTTTGAGGAGCGTGCGGGCCAGCTCTACGGCATGGGGCACATTGGCGGCTTCTGCCATCTCTATATCGGTCAGGAAGCCGTTGTGGTCGGCATGGAGGCGGTGAAGCAAGAGGGCGACCAGACCATCACCGGCTATCGTGACCACGGACACATGCTCGCCTGCGGCATGGACGCAAAAGGCGTCATGGCTGAGCTCACCGGCCGCGAGGGCGGCTATTCCAAGGGCAAGGGCGGCTCCATGCACATGTTCTCCAAAGAGAAGGAGTTCTATGGCGGTCATGGCATTGTCGGCGCGCAAATCCCGCTTGGCGTCGGTCTCGGCTTCGCCAATCGGTATCGCGGCTCCAATTCAGTAAGCTTCACCTATTTTGGCGATGGCGCTTCGAACCAGGGTCAGGTCTTCGAGGCGATGAACATGGCGCAACTCTGGAAGCTGCCGGTCGTTTTCATCATCGAGAACAACCAATACGCCATGGGCACCAGCGTGAAGCGTTCTCACTCAGACACCCATCTTTATCGCCGCGGCGCCGCCTTCGGCATTCCGGGCATGGAAGTTGACGGGATGGATGTGCTCGCCGTGCGCGAGGCCGGACGTCAGGCTGTGGAACATGCGCGAAGCGGGGAAGGGCCGTATGTCCTTGAGATGAAGACATATCGCTATCGCGGCCACTCCATGTCTGACCCTGCGAAATATCGCACGCGCGAGGAAGTCGATGATGTGCGCGAGCACAATGATCCCATCAAGCGTTGCGAAAAGCGCCTGTCCGATAATGGCTTTGACGACGAAGACAAGCTCAAGGAAATCGACAAGGAGCTTAAAGCGATCGTGAAAGAGGCGGCCGACTTTGCCCTCGAAAGCCCTGAACCCAACACTGAAGAGCTTTACACGGATATTTACGCTTAAGAAAAACGTTCCGGTTTCAGGAAGTCGAATGCCTTTAGCGTTTCGCCTTCAAGTGCGAGATCGGCGAGCGCCTCGCCGATCACCGGCGCAAACTTGAAACCATGGCCGGAAAAGCCCATGGCGAGAATGACCCGCTCATCATCGGGTTGATGACCGATAATGAAATGCCCGTCCGGGCTCATGGCGTACAGGCAGCTTTGTTCTTTTGTCGTGATTGGCGAGAGCTCCGGCGTGCGGCGCCTTAAAAAGGCTGCCATGTCGCGCCTTGCCTCGTTTGAATAGTCGGCGTCGTCCTGATCAGGGCTCTCCACCATTGCACCGCCCGTATGTTCGCCGATCTTTACGCCATCGCTGTCGACCGCCGGAAAGCCATAAAAAAATCGGCCGTCCGGTTCTTCAATCCCGAAGGGAAGAAATCCGTTCGATAGGGTGAAGCGCCGCTCATTCGGGGCCGTCCAGAACAATTGCTTGCGCATCGGTTTGACAAGCGCGCCGTCAACAGCTTTCAGGTGACCAGCATAGGCGCCGGGCGTAAGAATAACTTTGTCGAACCGGCGCCGCTGGCCGTCAGAGATGATGTCGACATTCGCGCCGCTGCCTTCCCATCCCTCTATTGCATGGTTTTGAAGAAGAATTGCGCCATGCGCCGCAGCGCCCGCCAGAAATGCGCTATGTGCGCTGCTTGCATAGATGAAGCCCGCTTCCGGCTCGATCAATGTCTCCATCGCCGGATCAAGAGAGAACCAGGGAAAGCGCGCCACGGCGTCCCTTCGCGTCAGTTGTTCAAGAGCGAGCCCATGTTTTTCTGCGGCGCTCATCGTGCCTGAGATCAGCGGGTTCTCCGCCATGCCGGCCATGAAGACGCCGCACATCTCAAGCAGGGTTACGCCTGACGCTTTCTCAAGCGCGCGCCAGCTTGCGGCGGCGCGTCTCAATAATGGAACATAGTCGGGATGTTCGAAATAGGCGGTGCGAAACAGGCGCGTCGCGCCGTGAGACGATCCGCGATTATGAGGCGCCGAGAACTGTTCGAAGATCGTGACTTCGGCGCCGCGTTTGGCAAGCGCATAGGCTGCGGCGGCGCCCATGATCCCCGCGCCGATGAGCGCGATTTTGATCGTCATGAAAGAACGCTCACTGGAACACCTTCACCATGGTGAGTTTTTTATGGTCGTCCGCATTCCAGTGATCCAGCCGTTCTTCGCTGACGATCTCAAATCCGAGCTTTTCATAAATCGCCATGGAGGCGTCCAGCCCCGTGGTGGTTTCCAAATACACTTCCGAGCATCCCCGGTCGCGCGCGTAATCCATTGCGCGGCCGACAAGGTCGCGGCCGAGCCCAAGCCCGCGCGCCTCACGCGCCGCGAGCACCCATCGCAATTGGCCGCGTCCTTCGCGGTTGATCATGGCGGCGCAGCCCAAGAGCTTGTCGCCGCGCTCGGCCAGCCAGATGCGCCCGTCCGCCCCATCTTCCAGTACAAAATCCGCTAGTGTCCGGCACACAAAAGCCTCAAAGGACATATCGGCCGGGAAGCCGGGCTCCGTGGCGTAGACTTCTCCGTGCAACGCGGCGATCCGGCCGAGATCGCCGGGGCGCAATTCCGATCGGATGGTGATTTTATCGCTCATAACTCAGATTTTACGCGTCTTCGCCCAAAGGCATTTGAACAAAGGGCAAATCCTGTCACATGTCGTCAATGCAGGATAGGCGGGACATTGGCGTAAGGGAAACGCCGCAGGGGCAGGGAAAATTGCTGCTGCATGTTTTCCCGAGCTTTGCCTTTGGCGGACAGCAGGCGCGGTTGGCGACGCTCGCCAGCGCGTTTGGCGACGCCTTCCGGCATCATGTCATCTCTCTTGACGGCGACTTGTCAGCGCGCAGTCTTTTCGTCGAGAACGCCGTCGCCGACTTCGCGCCGTTTCCAATGAAAAAGTCGCAAGGGTTCAGTCTCTCCAACATCATGACTTTGCGGCGTCTGATCGCTGAAAGGGCGCCAGACCTCCTGTGCACTTATAATTGGGGATCGATTGAAGCTGTCATTGCAAACCGGTTCGGGCGGAAAGCGGCGCATGTCCATTTTGAAGATGGTTTCGGTCCTGATGAGCGGATCGACCGGCAATCGCCAAAGCGGGTCCGAGCGCGACGCCTCATCCTCTCTCATAGTGACGTCGTCGTGCCGTCTCGCGGGCTTGAACGGGCCGCACGGGAACTCTGGAAACTCAACGCTGTTCATCGAATTGAAAACGGCGTCGACTTTAGCAAGATGCAAAGCGGAAAGCGCGGCCATAATGACGCGCTTGTGGTGGGCTCGCTCGGCGCCTTGCGGCCTGAAAAAAACTATGCGCGATTAATCTCCGCTTTCATGGCGGCCGATCGCGGTGGCAAGGCCCGGCTGGAGATTTTCGGCGGCGGGCAGGAGCAGGACCGGTTGCGTAGGCTTGCCGGAGATGATGCACGCATTTCCCTGCCGGGGCCGACATCCGCTGCGGCGGACGCCTATGCGCGGTTCGATATTTTCGCCCTCTCATCGGATACGGAACAGGCGCCGCTTAGCCTGATGGAGGCGATGGCGGCCGGCCTGCCCGTTGTTGCGACGAATGTGGGCGACATTGAAGCGATGGTTGCAGAAGAAAACCGCGCTTTCATCACCCCGCCGGGAGATGACGAGGCCTACACTCAGGCGCTTGCTCAACTGTTACAAAATCCAACGGCGCGGGCGGAAATTGGCGGCGCCAACAAGCGCAAGGCAAAAGACACATTTTCGTTGGAGCGTATGGCCGCCGCGCATCGAACATTGTATCTTTCAGTGATGGAGCGTCATGGCTGAAGTTGTTATAGCGCCGTTAACCGATCGCGCCGCTTTTTTATCCGAATGGGAAGCGCTTTATACGCGTGCGGCCGATCCCAGTTTTTTTCACTCGCCGGCATGGATGAAATCCTGGCTGGACGGCGCGCCTGAAGATGCAAAATTGAGACGGATTTGCGCGAGTGAAAACGGCGCGCCGACTTTGATGGGCGCTTTTTCCGTTGCGCGGCGCAAACCGCCGCTGCTTGGCCTTCGTGAAAGCTGGTTTCATGAATTTGGCGAGGCGCAACGTGATGCCGTCTATGCGGAATATGTGGATTTTCTCGCCGCGCCGAAGGCGACCCATGAACTACGTCGGGACGCGGTATGTGCAATCATGGAGGAAACTGGAAATATAGACGGGTTTGTCTTCCGCAATCTCGCTGATGATATGATGTCGGCGGTTTTTTCCGCCGCCGCGATTTGTGAAATGTCGGGGCGGGTGTTGAACGAGCAGCCGGTCTATGGTTGCGACCTTTCCGGCGATGACTTCATGGATGGGTTGAGTTCCTCATTACAATCCAAGATTCGCCGCGCCTTGCGGCTTTATGAAGAACGTGGAGCGCTTTCCGCGAGGCTTGCAGAAGGCGCCAAGGAAAAAGCCGCGAGTTGGGAACGGCTAAAGGCGCTCCACAAAACCGGTTGGGCGGAACGCAATAAGACGAGTGTTTTCGATAATCCGCATCTGACGGCGTTTCATGAGCGCCTTCAGAAAAATGCGCCCGAGAATTGCCATCTGTTTGAGGTCAAGGCCGGCGATGAAGTGATCGCCGTCCTTTACAATTTTGTCCATGGCAAGGAAGTCATGAACTACCAGAGCGGCTTCAAATTCGAGGACGACAACCGGTTGACGCCTGGCTTTGTTGCTCATGCGCTCGCCGCGCAGCATTACCAAAAAGCCGGATTTGAAATTTATGATTTACTGGCGGGCGAGGCGAATTATAAAGCGCGCCTCGGTGAGCCCCACGCCATTTTGACGTCGCTGGTGCTGGAGCGGCCCACCTGGCGCAACAAGTTGCGGTCCTTGTTGAAACGCTAGGGACGGTTCACGCGCAGGAAAGCGTCGAACATGATCACGCTCCATAATTCCTGTGCGCAATCGGAACGGCCCGACCGGTGATCGCGGATCATGGCGTCAACTGTGCTCTCGTTGAATAGTCCGCTCTCGCGCCAATGTTGTGATGCGTTGAGCCGCAGCGCCGGATTATCTTGCTTCCGGCGCATCCATTCCCGCAATGGCGGCGCAAAACCCTGTTTCTTGCGGGCGATATAGTCAGCGCCGAGCCGTGAGACGAAAGCATCTTTCAGAATGCGCTTGCCTTGTCCGTATTGCAGTTTGTACTCCACTGGAATGGCGCCGGCCCATTCAACGATTTTGTGATCGAGCAGCGGGGGGCGCGCCTCAAGCCCATGCGCCATGGAAGTGCGGTCGACCTTGACCAGCATCCGCCCCGGCAACCAGGTCATGAGGTCCGCATATTGCGCGCGCGACAAGGGATCTTCGGCGCCCGAACTTTCCATCGCGTCTTTTATCAGTGAAGATGGGCGATATCCGCCAAGGGTCCTTTGGAAATCTCCGTTGAGCAATGCGTCGACTCGCGATGGCAGATTGATGGCGACCGCATTGGCGTAGCTTTGCGCCGAAGATCGCGCCAGCGCCTGAAAGGTGGTTTTGGCGCGCAAAGGCTGCGGCGCCCAGTCGAGTTTCGGATATAGGGCGCCAAGGGGGCCAAAAAGAGCTGCCCGAACTGGGGGTGGCGTGATGCGGCGGAGTTTTTCCTCGCCGAGAAAAAACGGATAGCGTCGATAGCCGGCGAAGACTTCATCGCCGCCATCGCCGGTGAGCGCCACGGTGACGTGACGCCGCGCGATTTCCGCCACCTGGTATGACGGCAAGGCCGATGAGTCAGCGAATGGCTCACCCATGGCGGCGGCGACCTGGTCAATAAGCGCAGTTGAATCGGCGCGCGCCTGGTCTTCGTAATGGACCGCTTGAAACTTCGTCGCGATTTCATGGGCGGCGGCGCGTTCGTCATGTGCGCTATCGTCAAAGCCGATGGTGCAAGCGGTGACAGAGCCTCCAGCTTGAGACATGGCGGAGACGATAGAGGCGGAATCAACCCCGCCGGAAAGGAACGCGCCCAGCGCTACGTCGGATACCATCTGCGCTTTTACCGCGTCGTCGACGCGTTCGCGCAACATCTCGGCCGCCTCGTCATAGGCGAGCGCGGACCCGTTGGTGAAGACCGGTTTCCAATAGCGTTCCTGGCGCGGGCTCTTGCCGCGCTCAAATGTGATCCAGCTTCCCGGTTCGAGTTTGTTCACACCGCGATAAATCGCCTTCGGGTCCGGGACATAACCGTAATGGAAATAATCGGCGACGGCGCGCGGGTCGAGACTGAGGTCGATGAAACCTGACGCGGCGATGGCGCCGATCTCCGATGCGAACAGCAAAAACCCGTCGCTGGTTTCGGCGTAATAAAGCGGGCGTTCGCCGAGACGGTCGCGGACGAGGGTCAGACGGTGCGCGCCGGGCTGATAAAATCCGAAGGCGAACATGCCGCGCAAATCATGTAGAAATTCGACGCCTTTCAGCGACAAGCCTTCCGCCAGAACTTCTGTATCCGAACGGGTCTGAAAAGGAATGTCGTCGCGCAAACGCGTCGTCAGCGCTTCGTAATTATAGATTTCGCCGTTGTAAGTGAGGACGTCGCCGCTTTGCGTGTGAAAAGGTTGGGCGCCGCCGGCGCGGTCGATAATGGCGAGGCGGCGATGTCCCAATCCAACGCCGGGGGCAAAATAAAATCCTTCGCCATCGGGTCCGCGATGGGCGAGCGCGTTGGTCATGCGCGTCAACGCATCACGGTCGATGTCGCGAACGCCGTTAAGATCAAAGATGCCTGCAATGCCGCACATGAATCAGCGCGCGCGCCTCATCCGGTCCCGCCAGTCGGCGAAGCTTTCGATGTCGGCTGTAAAGCTGCGAATACGGGTGAGGGCGTCGGCGGGATCGCCCGCATAGTCCGCAGCGATCATGATGATCCCGCCCGGCGGATTGACGCCCATGATTTTGTCTTTCATCTGCGCCCATTTGAATGCGAAGGGATCCGTGTAAACTTTGTCCCCACGCCAATAGGCCGTCAATACAAGAAGGCGGCGGCGATCCGGGCCCGCCAGAATCTCCAGCGGAATCTCTTTTGACTCACCGAAGAGGTAAACCACTTCTTCCCGGTCGGCAATTTTCCGCCAGTCATCACCGTCCGCAGCGCTGTTCAGTACGTTGAGAATTTCCCTGCCCGGTCGGTCTTGAACAATATACCCCATAGAGACGTAAACCCGCTCGCCAAGTTTCTCATAAGTCGCCGAACTGGTTTTGTCGGCGTTTGGCCGCGGGGCCCAGTTTTGTGGCGCGGGCAGGACGCGCCATCCAGGTGCGCTCAGGGATATATCTTTTGGGGGGGCTGGCAGCGTGAGGCCAAGATCGACGATGAAGGCCGCATAAGCTGAGACGGCAATCACTGGAAGAAATGCGGCCATGGCGACGGAAAACCGCCAGGATCGCCGCGCCCGCACCGGCGCATGTTCAAAGCCGACGCCCTGGGGTTTACGCAGCTTCGCGCCAATCCAGAACAGGATGAAAAAGACAGCGGCGTAGAGGACGAGACCCAGCAGCAAATGATCCGGGCCGACCGCAAACCGCATGTCGCTCAAACTCGCGATCAGAATCAATAAAAACGCGCGCAGAAAATTGGCGATCAGCGCGACGGCCGCGGCGATCATGACGAAAGCGACGCGTGTTTTGAAATGTTGCAGGGTCTGGCTGGCGTAAACGCACGCGACCATCAACGCCGCTAAAAGAAAGTTCAGCCCGGCGCAGGCCTTGGCGATTTCAAACAGGCCCGCCTCGGTGCGGATCAGCGTTCCGTCAATGACGGCGTCGACGCCCAGGACATTGAGCGCCCCCGTTACAGCGTTGGCGGTGAGCATTTGAAGAAACGGGATCAGCACCTCGCCAAAAGGAACCATGAAATAAAGAAACAGCAGGGGCAGCGCCCAAAGCTTCGCGGCGCCGGAGCCGAACATCATCCAGGCGCCGGCGATCAGCAGGGTGACGAATGCAACCTGTTCCACGAGCGCGACGCCCGCGGCGCGCCCGGCAAGCCACAGGAAAGCGGCGCCGGAAATGGCAACAAGGCTCAACGGGCCCGTCGCCGGGTCGATGCGTGGGCGGCTCAGGATCATCAAAAGCGCGAGCGGCGCGACGGCGACGCCATGGTGATAACTCGATGAAGAAAGCCAGGTTTTCGACATGGATAAGGCGGTCGGATGCAGCGCGAAAATGCAGACCGCCAGATACACGCCATACATCGCGACCGGAAGCGTCCAGTCGCTGCGGCGCGCTGATGAAAAATCGGCGGCGAGCATGGCCATAAAGGGTCCCCGCTTGCAGTCACCGGAACCCTAGATCGGCGGTGTTTCCGGTTTGTTA
>JAUHYK010000143.1 GCA_030426465.1 Alphaproteobacteria bacterium | reverse complement strand
ACGGCAGCATCGGCTTGCCGTTTTCATCCGCATTCAGCGAAAGAAGGCCGGCCTCGGCCGAATAGGTAAGATCGTGCCCGGCCTTCAGATGGTCCCGGCCGATCGCGCCATAGCCGCTGATAGATGCGTAAATGATTTTCGGATTAATCTTGGCGAGATCGTCAAACCCAAGCCCCAGCCGGTCCATGACGCCAGGACGAAATTGCTCGATCAAGACATCCGCGCGGCGGACAAGGGGTTCGAGCCTTTTTGCCTCCGCCTTGAGATTGAGAGCTATGCTTCTTTTGCCGCGATTGAGCAGAGCAAAAATCGCCGGATCGGCGCGGCCGGCCTCGCCGGTTCCGGGGCGCTCTACCTTGACGACTTCGGCGCCGGCGTCGGCCATCATCAGGGTTGCGAGCGGCCCCGGCAAATAGGCTGTAAAATCCAGCACAAAAACGCCTTCTAGCGCGCCGCCGCTCATGCCGCGCCTCCGAACAACTCTTCCTGCAGCGCCTTGCGCTTTACCTTGCCGCTGGCCGTCAAGGGCAACACATCAACCAAGATAAGCTTTTCAGGATATTTGAACTTCGCCACGTTTCGCTTAGCCATGTAGTCGACAACATCCGTCAGTTCCGGCTTTTGTCCTGAACGGGGCACGACGACGGCGCAGGCCCGCTGACCAAGACGATCGTCTGGGTAAGCGACGATGGCAACCCTTTCGATCATTGGATGTGCAAACAGTATGTCTTCGATCTCCGCAGGCGAAATATTTTCACCGCCGCGGATGATAATTTCCTTGCGGCGGCCGACGATCCGCAAATATCCCTCAGCATCGACCCTTGCGAGGTCGCCGCTATAAATGAAGCCGTCGCTATCGAACGCCGCCGCCGCATGATCCCGCTCAAGGAAACCAAGGCAGACATTGGGGCCGCGATAGGCGAACTCACCGGCCTCGCTGGCCGACGCCACGCACCGATCGGCGTTGAGAAGCTTCCATTCGATCGAATCGTGAATGCATCCGTCGGATGACGAAACTTTCTCGCCACTGTCATCAGGACGCGCGATTGAGATATTTTGCCCTTCCGACTGCCCGTAAGCCGATATCAGCCGGGCTCCGAGCGTTTCGCTAAACTCTGCGATAAGGGCCCTCGGGATCGGCGCACCGGCCGAGAACGCATAGCGGAAGGACGCGGGCGCAATAGCCGCCACGTCAGCGGCGTCGACAAGGTCAGTGTAAAATGTTGCGGCGCCCCACATCATCGTCACGTCATGTTCCACCATCATGGAAAGCGCGATAGCTGGGTTCCAGCTTTCCAGCATTACAACCGCGCCGCCAAGATGAAGTGCGAATTCAACGCCATTGATAGCGCCGGTGCCGTGGCCCACCGGCGAGGCGCACATAACGACTTCGCCAGCGCCGAGTTGGAAATACTCGACATGACGCTTCAGTCCGAAATACTGCGTGTTGTAACTGTGCATGACGCCCTTGGGCTTCGACTCCGTCCCGCTGGTGAATAGAACGACGCGCAGCGCATCCGAATCGACGGCTAAACTGTCTATGTCGCCGCCATGCTTTTCTTCCCAAGCTGTCTCCAGCATTTCATCAAAGCTGCCGCCGACGGCAAACACATTTGGAACATCGAGCGATCGAGCCATCTCGCCATGGTTGAAATCCTTGTAAACGTTCGGAACTACAATCGCCGCTGCGCGGGATGCCTCAAGCGCATAGGCGACGTCCGCCGCGCGTAGCTGCGGCAACAGCGGCACATAGGCTGCGCCTATTCGAAGGACCGCCTGCTGGGCGATCACAAATTCTCGCCAATTCGGAAGCTGGATGGCGACGCGGGCGCCAGGGCGCAGCCCTTTCGCCCAAAGACCGGCAGCGAAGCGGCGTGCGGCGGCATCAAGCTCTCCGTAGGTCATAGCGCTGTTTCGGTCGATC
The DNA here is from genome assembly GCA_030426465.1 of Alphaproteobacteria bacterium. Taxonomy (GTDB): domain Bacteria; phylum Pseudomonadota; class Alphaproteobacteria; order Caulobacterales; family Parvularculaceae; genus Hyphococcus. The sequence goes on along the minus strand of JAUHYK010000143.1, from coordinate 1,701 downwards.
ACCGCAATTTTGTCCGGCGTCCGCGCGGCGACATCTCTTAGCGGATCCGGCGCCGGCCCTGAAATCCAGTCGCCGCGGGCGCGATAGGTTTCCGCAAAAGGGGCGTGATGAGGCGGCAGCGACGCCATCACATCCCTTCGAACCATTCGGGTTTGCCAAGCGGCCAGTTCGTCCCGAGAAGCCGCATACCGCCGTCGATGTAAAGCGTCTCGCCGGTAATGAAGCCCGCAGCAGGACTGCAAAGATAAACAACGCCCTCAGCGATGTCCCAAGTATCGCCCATACGGCGCATCGGGTTGCCTTTGCCCATCCGTTCGATCAGGGAAGCAGGATAGTTATTAAGGCCCTCCGTTTCGATAGTTCCGGGCGCCAGGCAATTCACGCGAATATGAAGCGGAGCCCATTCAACAGCGACGGATTTAACAAGATGCTGGATGCCGGCCCGCGCCGCGCAGGCATGTGCGGATTGCGGCACGCCACGGTCGCTCACCATTGTGATAGCGACAATATTCCCATGTTCGTGTCGGTCGCGCCATTGCCGCGCAAAGGCCTGCATCATCCAGAACGTGCCATTGAGATTGGTGTCGATAACTGCGTTCCAACCCTTAGGTGAAAAGTCGATGGCGTCTTGGGGAAACTGCCCGCCAGCGGAATTTACCAGCGAGTCGACACCGCTCATGACGTCAAAAGCCTTCGCGGCGAATTCCGCGACTGCGTTCGGATCGCGTATCGTCATCGCTGAATAATGCGGCGCGCGGCCAAGCAATCGTTCCGCATCGTCAGTGGCGCGTTTCAGCTTTTCCTCGTCGCGCCCGCAGATCATCACTTCGCCGCCCAGACGCAGAACAAGAAACAACGCCGCCCGGCCCATGCCGCTGCCGGCGCCGGAGATAACGAATTTCCGCCCCTTCAAAAGGTCATCGCGATAAATCGTGTCCTTTGCGGCGAGATCATCCGGCTGCAGGCCCCATTGGCGCGCCGACATCTTCGCTGTTCGCGCTGCATCGCTCATCGGCCCAATATCTCCCGTGAAATCACCAACCGCTGAATTTCCGATGTGCCGTCCCAAATCTCCGTCACGCGCGCTTCACGATACATACGCTCCACAAGCGCCCCTGAGCGGCACCCTTCAGCGCCGAAAATCTGTTGCGCTGCATGGGCGACGCGCGTTGCGGCTTCCGTCGCATAGAGCTTCGCGATTGCTGCTTCCTTCGGGATACGCCTGCCGGCGTCAAGCGCAGCGGCCGCAGATTGGATAATTGCGCGCGACGCCTCCAGCTCCACCGCCATATCTGCGACTTTGAACGCAATCGCCTGATGCTTGCCAATGGGCTGACCAAAGCTTTCCCTTGATAGCACGCGCTTGACTGCCGCCTCATAAGCCGCACGGGCAATCCCAAGCGCGTGGGCGGCCGTAATCAGCCGCACGAAATCTAAGCTGTGCATCATCTGCGAAAAGCCGCGTCCTTCCTCGCCGAGGAGTGCGTCTTGCGGCAGGCGCGCATTGTCCAGAACAAGATCGCCATGGATCGTGCCCCGCGCGCCGAGCTTGGAATAGGTGACGGGGACTGAGACGCCAGGCGTTCCTTTTTCGATCAAGAAACTCGTCACGCCTTTTGCGCCAAGCGCCGGATCAGTTTTCACAGCGCAGACGATGACGCTGGCGCGCGCCGCATTACCAATCCAGACTTTCCTACCGTT
>JAUHYK010000081.1 GCA_030426465.1 Alphaproteobacteria bacterium | reverse complement strand
TCGCACGCTCCATCTCACTTCGAAGTTTCAGGTAATAATTGACGCCAAAATAAAACCCCGCCCATGAGCCGAGCAGGAACAGGTTCACTGGCAAGTCCGGCACAATGAGGAGAAGATAGTTCGTGGTGCCGAGGCTGGCGCCGCGCAAATCCATCCAGCCATTGCCAAAGAGAAAACCGAAGGTCTGCGCCTTCATGGCTGACATGGCGACCGCCATCAAAATGGTGGAGGTCAAAACGATGGCGAGGAGCAGGGCCGGACCCTGGCGCCGGGCGAAGCGATAGATCGGCCGCGCGAGAATGCTTGTGGTTAAAAATCCGATCAGCGAGGAGGCGACCGAATAAAGAAGGGAGTCGGATGACCGCCCCGCGACAAAGGTGGATACACTGAGAATGTGAAGTGCGAAAAAGCCGAGCCAACCCGCAATCTGCAGGATCCAGAACATCCGGGCCTTGTCGGCGAAGATCCAGTTCATCCATTCGCGCGAGCTCCCGGGCGCGGCGATGAATGGCCCCGTCTTGGGCGCGTCAACTGGAATGGTGCTCATTTTTATGGTCTCAGGTCTGTTCATGAAAAAATGGCGTGTCCTTGGTCGCGCGCCAAGCGCGCTGCGGCGAAGCGCCCTTCAGCTGCGATGAGTGTAGCAGTCAAAAGGAATTCTGGCGCTATGGAACGGCCAGTGTAGCCCTATTCGCTTAAGGACAACAATCGAACGTCCCCGCCGGCGGCCGTCGTATTGATGGTTAATGTCCGCTCCGCAGCGAAACGCCATGGGGCGTCCAGGCTGGAAAGCAGCGGAATAATCGCGCCAGTTCGTTCCGCGAGCACCGTTTCAATGGCGGCGCGGGCCGATGCGCCGCCGTCGAAGACCACGAGGCGCAGGCGGCGGTCGCGCAACAAGGCGTGGGAGGCGTGGGCGCCGGCGAAGCTGACAACGCCGTGCGGGGCCCCGGCGGCTTTCATCGCTGCCGCGAGTTTTTTGGCCGCTTCGTTTTCAAGCGCGATAACCGGCCCGCCGGCGGCGAGGCAAAGAAGCATCTGTTTTAAAATGTTGCTCTGATCCTGAGCGTCTCCGCCCAGACAGAGAGATATGCCTCGCGAGCGAAGCCGTAATGTATTCGACTCGCCGGTGGGGCCCGGAAGTTCAGTTGTGGACGTGAATTCATCCAGCGCTTCTTTGACGGCCTTTTTAATGTCAGCGTCAAGGCCAGACATCGCAGACATTGCTTTTTCGAGGATTGGCTTGCGGTCGCAGGCGCTCCACGGGCGCAAGGCGTCGATTGCGTTTTCGAAGGCGGCTTTTTCCAATGACATTTCGTCACTGTCGATCAACGGCGCAGGCGCGTCGCCCGTAGGACGAGGGCGGCTTGTGAGCGCGTTTAGATAATGCGGCCCGCCAGCCTTTGGTCCGGTGCCGGACAAGCCTTCACCACCGAAAGGCTGCACACCGACAACAGCGCCGATCTGGTTGCGGTTCACATAAATGTTGCCGATGCGCGCGCGCCGCGCCACGCGCTCCATGGTTTCGTCAATGCGTGTGTGGATGCCCATGGTGAGGCCATAACCCAGTGCGTTGATGTCGTTGACGAGCATGTCCAGCTTGTCGGCGCCGTAACGCATGACATGAAGAACGGGTCCGAAAACCTCGCGCTTCAATTCAGACAGCTTGTGAATTTCGAAAGCAACAGGACTGACAAAGGTCCCATTGACCCCATGCTCTGTTTCCGGCGCGGTTGCGATGAGGTCCGCCTCGAATTTGAGATGATCGACGTAGCTCTTGATGCCGTCCCGCGCCTCTTCATCAATGACCGGCCCCACATCGGTGTAAAGTTCCGACGGATCGCCGACGGCGAGTTCCGCCATGGCGCCGGCGAGCATTTCGTTAAACCGGTCCGCAATGTCTTCCTGAACGCAAACGAGACGGCAGGCGGAACAGCGTTGTCCCGCGCTTTGAAACGCAGAATCGACGACGTCGGTCACAGCTTGTTCAAGAAGCGCCGTTGAATCGATGATCATGGCGTTGATGCCGCCTGTTTCGGCGATCAGCGTTGCGTCATGTTTGCCGGCGGCAATCAGGCTTTTCTTGATGATCTGCGCGACTTCGGTGGAGCCGGTGAAGACGACGCCGTTAACGTCTGGATGCGCGACCAGCGGGCCGCCGACAGTGGGGCCGTCACCGGGCAGATAGTGCAGCGCGGCCTTCGGGACGCCAGCGTCGTGTAGAAGTTTGATCGCTTCGAAAGCAATCAGCGGTGTTTGTTCTGCGGGCTTGGCGATCACGCAATTGCCTGCGGCGAGGCCTGCGCTGACCTGCCCAAGAAAAATCGCCAGCGGAAAGTTCCACGGGGAAATACAGGCAATGACGCCGAGGGGGGCGGGCTTTAGCTCTTCGGCCCGGTCAGCGTAATAACGCAGGAAGTCCACCGCTTCTCGTAGTTCCGCGATAGCGTCCGGCCAGGTTTTCCCGGCCTCGTAGACGGCGAGCGCCATGAAGTGATCACCGTGTTCTTCGAGCGTGGCCGCGGCGGCGCGCAAACTGTCTGCGCGTTTCTTTGCAGCGGTTCCCGCCCATTCTTTTGCGAATGCATTGGCGGCGGCGCAAGCCTTGTCCACGGCGTCTTTATTCGCATTCTGTACCGAGCCGACAGGGTCGTTGGTGAATGTGGGATTGATCACGGCTTCTTTTTTGCCGGAAAACAGCGCTCCGTTGACGATGGGCTGCGCGTCGATGGGCACGAGCTCACTGCGCACAGCAGGCGACATTGTCGCCGCCGTCGGGGGATGCGTCTCGTCCCAGCCTTTGGCGGAGAGGCGTTCGCCGTTCAGGCAATCGCGCGGCGCCGGGATATGCGGGTTCGGATAGGATTTGAGCTCTGCAATCTCATCCAGCGGATCGGCGACAATGTCATCCACGGATAGGTCGGGATCGATAAGCTGGTTTACGAAAGAAGAGTTTGCGCCATTCTCCAGAAGACGCCGCACGAGATAGGGTAGCAGCTCCCGGTGGCCGCCCACAGGCGCATAAATACGCGAACGCGCGCCGGTTTCCAGAAGGCTGTCATGGAGCGCTTCGCCCATGCCATGCAGCCGCTGCAACTCGTAGTCCTTATGGTCGCCGGCCATCTTCTGCACCATGGCGGCGGATAGCGCATTATGGGTTGCGAATTGCGGGAAGAAGACATCGATATTGTCGAACAGCTTTCGCGCGCAGGCGAGATAGCTCACATCGGTCAGCACTTTGCGGGTGTAGACCGGATAGGTCTCAAGGCCCATCACTTGGGCGCGCTTGATTTCCGAATCCCAATAGGCGCCTTTGACAAGCCGCACCATGATGCGTCTGCCGGTGTCACGGCAGAGCGCCGCGAGCCAGTCGAGCACATAGGGCGCCCGGCGCTGATAGGCTTGCACCACAACACCGAAACCGTCCCAACCTTCAAGGGCGGGGTCGCGCATCAACTGCTCGATAATATCAAGGGAAAGGTCGAGGCGATCAGCTTCTTCCGCATCGATGTTAAAGCCCATATTCGCGGCCTTCGCCTGAATGGCGAGTTCGCAAACGCGGCCGCCAAGCTCGGCGAGGACGCGGGTCTTCTTCCCGTATTCGTAACGCGGATGCAGCGCCGATAGTTTCACCGAGATGCCGGGATTAACCGGGGCGTAATCGTGATGTGAATGTTTGGATATGGCGGTGATGGCGCTTTTGTAATCGTCGAAATATTTCTGGGCGTCGGCTTCGGTATGCGCCGCCTCGCCAAGCATATCGAAGGAGAAGACATATCCCTTGTCTTCAAATTTGCGCGCGCGCTTCATGGCGACGGCGATACTCTCGCCGAGAACGAAATGCTCTCCCATGATGCGCATGGCCTGACCCACCGAAGCGCGGATCACCGGCTCGCCCAGCCTGTCGAGCGTTTCCTTGGTCGCCCGCACCATCCGTCGCAGCGGGTCTTTCGCCTCTACATCGTCGAGCCAGGCAGCAGTCAGCATCAGGGCGCGGGTTGAAAAGTTGATCAGCGGGAACGGACTCTTGCCCTTGTGGGAGGCCCAGTCGCCGGCCTCGATCTTATCCTCGATCAGCGAGTCGGCGGTCGCCGCATCCGGAGTGCGCAGGAGCGCTTCGGCGAGGCGCATCAGGGTGACGCCCTCCGTGGTCGAGAGCCCATATTCCTGCAAAAATTTGTCGATAAGACCGGAGCGCTCCGCATGGGCCCGGGCGGTCGTGACGAAATCGGCGGCGCGGGCCTGGGCGGCGTTCCGGGTCGCCTCATCGAGGTTCGCCATGGCGATGAGGTCCGGAACGATCACATCTTCCGGCGCGAGATAATGGTCACGAATTTGGCGGCGGAGGGCGTCGAGGGGAGCGGTCTGAGGCATTGGCGTTCCGATGTCAGATTTTACGGCGTTTTGCCGGGCTTAGCGCATACTGGGCGGGTTGGGAATTAGCACATTCGGGTAGGGCGCGCCCGCTGCATCGGGCCATTGCCTCGCGACCTCTCGGGTTCTAACTACTGGCCTGGAAGAACCAGAGCGCATCCCGAGCGCTTCAGACGAGTTTTACTTTACGAAGGCCATCAGGTCGAAAGGACGCTCCCCATGACGGAAGCCTATATTTATGACGCAGTCCGCACCCCGCGCGGCAAAGGCAAGGCTGACGGCTCCCTCCACGAGGTGACGCCGGTCGGTCTCGCGACGCAGGTGCTGGAAGCCATCCGTGACCGCAGCGAGATCGACGCCGGAGAAATCGAGGATGTGGCCTTTGGCTGCGTATCCCCGGTCGGCGAACAGGGCGCGGTCGTCACCCGCACCGCGATTCTCAACGCCGGCTATCCAGAGACGACGTCCGGCATTCAGGTGAACCGGTTCTGTGCATCCGGCCTTGAAGCGATCAATATCGCAGCCGCGAAAGTGAAGGCTGGCGAGGCTGACCTCACGATCGGCGGCGGCGTTGAATCGATGTCCCGCGTGCCCATGGGCTCCGACGGCGGCGCCTGGCCGACTGACCCGACCACGGCGTTTAAAACTTATTTTGTTCCGCAGGGCATTTCCGCGGACCTCATCGCCACCAAGTACGGCCTGTCCCGGGATGACGTGGACGCCTACGCAGTCGAAAGTCAGAAACGCGCCGCGCAAAGCTGGAAAGAAAAACGGTTCGAAAAATCAATCATGCCGGTGAAAGACGTCATTGGCGACGTCCTCCTCGATCATGACGAAACGGTGCGCGCGAATACGGATATGCAGTCATTGGGCGCGCTTAATCCGTCTTTCGCCATGCTTGGTGAGTTTCCCGGTTTTGACGCCGTGGCGCTGCAGAAATACGCCGAGTTTGAGAAGATCAATCACGTCCATCACGCCGGCAACTCCTCAGGGATCGTCGATGGCGCTGCGGCGGTGCTCATCGGCAATGAAGAGATCGGCAAGAAACTCGGCATCAAGCCGCGCGCGCGGATCAGGTCCATGGCTTCCATTGGCTCTGAACCGACCATCATGCTGACGGGGCCGGAATTTGCAGCGGCGAAAGCGCTCAAACGCGCCGGGATGGACAAGAAGGACATTGACCTTTGGGAGCTCAACGAGGCTTTCGCGTCGGTTGTTCTGCGGTTCATGCAGGCGCTCGACATTGATCATTCCGACATCAATGTGAATGGCGGCGCCATCGCCATGGGCCATCCTCTCGGCGCCACAGGCGCGATGATCATGGGCACCATGGTCGACGAGCTTGAACGCTCGGGCAAGGAAACAGCGCTGATTACGCTTTGCATAGGCGCGGGCATGGGCACTGCGACGATCATTGAGCGCGTGAATTAAACATTTCGGACGGGTAGGAAAACATGACTTACAAAACACTGAAAGTTGACGTCGACAGCGACGGCATTGCGCTCGTTACGATTGATGTCCCCGGCAAGTCCATGAATGTATGGGACGCCGATTTGATGCAGGACTTTTCCAACTGGGTGAACGCATTTCTGGCCGATGAAAACGTCAAGGGCGCCGTGATTACGTCCGGCAAGCCATCGGGCTTTCTGGCGGGCGCCGATCTCAACATGCTTGGCGGCGGCGGTGTCGGCGCAGGGGCATCCTCCTCGAAAAAAGAACAGTTCGATAGCGCGTTTTATCTCAACAGCATTTTCCGTAAGCTGGAGACCGGCGGCAAGCCGGTGAAGGCGCTGCAAAAGGGTGAGGCTTTCGCCAAGCCGGTTGCGGCGGCGGTTAACGGTCTTGCGCTCGGCGGCGGACTTGAGATTGTTCTTGCTTGCCACCACCGGGTGGTCGCCGATAATCCGAAAATCCAGCTTGGCGTGCCGGAAGTGCAGGTAGGTCTGTTGCCCGGCGCCGGAGGCACGCAGCGGCTGCCGCGTCTCGCAGGGCTTCAGAATGCAGCCATGATGGCGACGCAAGGAAAGCCCATCGATCCGGCGACCGCGAAGGCGCAAGGCATCGTACAGGAAGTCGTTCCCGCCGATCAGGTGGTCGCGAAGGCGAAGGAATGGGTCAAAGCCAATCCGAAAGTCGCCCAGCCCTGGGACAAGAAAGGCTTCAAGTTTCCGGGCGGCGGCGGCGCCATGGACCCGCGCGCAGTTCAGTTCTTCATCGGCGCCAACGCCATGGCGCAAAAAGAGACGAACCACAATTATCCGGCGATCCAGTACATTCTGTCGTGCCTTTATGAAGGCTCGATCGTGCCCATGGACACGGCGATCCGGATTGAGTCGAAATATTTTCTGAAGCTTCTGTCTTCGGCGCAGACACGCAACATGATCCGCACCCTGTTCATCAACAAGCAGGCTGCAGAGAAAGGCGAACAGCGGCCCAAAGACGTGCCGCCGTCTGAGCTGAAGAAAGTCGGCGTCCTCGGCGCCGGGATGATGGGCGCAGGCATCGCCTATGTGACGGCGAAAGGCGGCGCGGAAGTCGTGCTGCTCGATCGCGATCTGGAATACGCCCAGAAAGGTAAGGGCTATTCAGAGAAGATCGTCGAAAAAGGCGTATCGCGCGGTAAAGTCAGCAAGGAGAAAGGCGACGAACTCCTGGCGCGCATTACGCCGACAACCGATTACAACGACCTCAAGGATGTCGACCTCATCATCGAGGCGGTGTTCGAAGACCCGGATGTGAAAAAAGACGTCATCCAGAAAACCGAAGCGGTTATCGGCAAGGATGTGATCTTCGCCTCCAACACCTCGACCCTGCCGATCACAGGGCTTGCGAAAAACTCCGAGCGTCCCGATCAGTTCATTGGCATTCACTTCTTCTCGCCGGTCGACAAGATGCCGCTCGTGGAAATCATTCCTGGCGAAAAGTCCGGCGATAAATCCTTGGCGACCGCGCTCGATTATGTACGCATGATCAAGAAGACGCCGATTGTCGTGAAGGATACGCGCGGTTTCTACACCAACCGCGTTGTGCCGCCTTACCTCAATGAGGCGATGCGCATGGTGGCCGAAGGGGTGAAGCCGGCGCTCATCGAGAACGCGGCAAAGTCGCTCGGCATGCCTGTGGGTCCGCTGGCGCTGACCGATGAAACGTCTCAGGAGCTTGGCTTGCGTATCGCGCGCGCGACGGCGAAAGAAACGGGTCAGGATGCGTCGGGCGATCCTGTCTATCAGCTCCTCGTCAAATTCGTCGAAGACCTCGGCCGCAAGGGCCGCAAGTCGGGCGGCGGCTTCTATGAATACCCCGAAGGCGGCAAGAAGCATCTCTGGCAGGGGCTTTCGGAAATCTGTCCGCCGGCGGCCGAACAGCCGAGTCTTGAGGAGGCGAAAGAACGCCTGCTCTACGCCCAGCTTATTCCCGCCGCTCAGTGTTACGCCGAAGGCATTGTTCATGATCCGCAGTCTGCTGATCTCGGCGCGATTTTCGGTTGGGGCTTTGCGCCCTGGACCGGCGGTCCCATGAGCCACATCGACACGATCGGCGTCGACAGTTTCGTCCGAAAGGCGGAAAGCCTCGCCCAGAAATATGGCGGGCGCTTCAATCCGCCGGAGAAATTCCGCGACATGGCGAAATCGGGCGACAAGCTTTACGGCAAGGCGGCTTAGGCCGTCATAAAACCGTTAATTTCGGGGGAAGGGCGGCCATTGCGCCGCCCTTTTCGTTTAAGGCTTGCCGCAGTGCAAAAGCATTGCTAGGAACCCGGCCAAATCGGATTTTCCACAACAAATTGAGGACTGACCCATGGCGCTCGAACGCACCTTCTCCATTATCAAGCCGGACGCAACGCGCCGGAACATCACCGGCAAGATCATCGCCAAGCTAGAAGAGGGTGGCCTGCGCGTCGTCGCTTCCAAGCGCATCCGCATGTCCAAAGACCAGGCGGAAGGGTTTTACGCCGTGCACAAAGAACGGCCGTTCTTTGGTGAGCTGGTCGAGTTCATGATGTCAGAGCCGGTCGTCGTTCAGGTCCTCGAAGGCGAAAACGCAATCACACGCAATCGTGAAATCATGGGCGCCACCAATCCGGCGGAAGCCGCTGAAGGCACGATCCGCAAGGAATTCGCTCTTTCCATCGGCGAAAACTCCGTCCACGGCTCTGACGGCCCGGATACTGCGGCGCAGGAAATCGAGTTCTTCTTCTCGAAAGACGAACTGGTCGGCTAAGCGGCCTTTAATCAGGCATTGAAAAACGGCGCGCTCTTTCAGAGTGCGCCGTTTTGCTTTTGAGGTCTATGTCGTGACCAACCGGACGGGCTGGGCTATGCTCCCGGGCTCGCAAGGGAGGGCTCATGCGCATTCATCAGTTCCTTTTCGCCGTCATCTTCATTGTCTTTTCGGCAACGCAAATTGCGCACGCCGGGGAGGTTTATCCTGCGCCGGCTGAAGGCGATTTCGTGATTGAGGATTTTGCGTTCGGATCTGGCGAAACGATGGATCTCAATGCGAAGCCGTGGTGTTGCCGATTACGGACGAAACGCGCGGCCATGGCACGCATACGATTGCAAAGATCTGGGCGCCCTATCTGAAAGCGCTGTTGGAAAAATCCGAATAACATAAAATGCCGGCGCTGTTCCGGCGAACGGTAACAGAAGGTGGAGGAAACGGCATGCAGAAATTACTGACTGGACTTGCAGCGCTATTGGTCACGTCGAGCGCTATGGCGCAGGACGTAGCGCCGCCGGAACGCTGCGAATATGGCGAGCCTCACGCATCGGCTCCTGCGGAGCTCTCGCAATTCGCTTTTCTGATCGGCGATTACAAAATTACGCTTCATGCATGGCAGGGGGACAAGTGGTCGCCGCCGCAACCGGGCGTCACGGCGCGCTGGAACGGCTATTACGGCCTTGGCGGCATGGCGATTGTCGATGAATGGTTTCACCCTGACCCGGCCCAGCAGGCCGACAGCCCGCGCGGCATCAATGTGCGCATGTATGATCCGGAAGCGGAGGAATGGGACATGATGTGGATCGCCACGGGCGCCCATCAGGTGCAGGATCTCAGGGCGAGAATGGAAGAGGGCATGCTGACAATGTGGCAGGTTTATCCTGAGCGGCCTGATTTCCTAGCTCAATTTGAAATTTACGACGAAGATCACTGGGCCCGGATCGCCTATAAAAGGGATGATAACGGCGAATGGGTTGAGACGTTTAAACTCGCAGCGACCCGTATCCTCTGCGGCGAGTGAAATTGATTCACATCAATCGACAGGGACTCGGCTGCAATTAGCCTGTGCGGCGCCAATTGGGAGTTGATCATGGATAGATCTGTGAAAATCGAGCAGCATTCAGGGCTGGGCATGATCTGGTTTATTGGCTGGCTGTTTTCCGTCGGCTTCTTGAGGCTCGGTTTCTGGAAGGGGCTGATCGCGCTTTTCATCTGGCCTTATTTCATGGGGGCTCATTTCGCCGACAGTGCGGATGCAGCGCAGCCTGTGATCGAGTCGCCAGTACACCAAGAATAGCGCGGCTATGACGGGCAATCTGCTTCTCGACTCTCTGATTTCCCTTAGCGCCATCGCCTTCATGGTTGCTGTTGCCTGGGTCGTCTTCCGCGCGCCGCCCGGGCCGGTGACGCAACAAGCCGCGGCCGAACGGCTTGCCTTTGACGAGCCGGATTTTCGACCCCGGCAATGGCTCATCGACCGGGAAGGGCGAGCCGCCATCGCCGAGGGAAACAGCGGCGACATCGCCCTCGTGTCCCGCCTGGGGCTCGATCTTGTCACGCGGCGCTTTCCAGCGGCGGCAGTAAGGGCTGAGGCGGCGGACGGGGCGCTGGTCGTCCTGCCCAACGATCCGGGCTCCAGAAAGCTCGTGATCGCGGCGGACGGCGCTGCAGAATGGGCTCGCAAACTTAGCCCGGCCGGGGGTAAATAGAGTTCATGGAGTTTCCGGATATCATCGCCTACGCGGTTCCCGCGTTTCTTATCCTCGTCCTGCTAGAGATCGTTGCGGCGAAGCTCATGAAGCGTGGCCGCTATGAGGCGAAGGATTCGGCCGCAAGCTTGATGATGGGGTTCGGCAGCCAGATCGCTCCGCTTTTTGGCGGGGTGTTCATTATCGGCGCCGTCTTTGTCGCGGCTTATGAATTCCGGCTGACGACAATACCCAACACATGGTGGGCGGTGATCCTGTGCGTGACTCTGGATGATCTGCGTTACTATTGGTGGCACCGGATCAGCCATGAACGGCGCTGGTTCTGGGCGAGCCATGTAATCCATCACTCGTCGCAGCATTACAATCTGACAACGGCCCTTCGCCAAACCTGGACCGGCAATATTCTGGGATCGCTGCTGTTTAAAACACCACTGGTGTTTATGGGCTTTCATCCGGCGATGGTCGCCTTTGCGGGCGCGATCAGCCTTTTGTATCAGTTCTGGATTCACACAGAACTGATCGGACGCATGGGCCCCTTCGAATGGATATTCAATACGCCAAGCCATCACCGGGTGCATCATGCAACCAACCCGAAATATCTCGACGCCAATTACGCCGGCATCCTGATTATCTGGGATCGCATGTTTGGAACCTTCATTCCTGAAGACGATGCGGAAAAGCCGCGCTACGGCATCATCAAGAATCTCGGGACCTACAATCCGCTGGTGATCTCCTTCCATGAATGGATCGGCATCGCCAAAGATGTTTCCAAGGCAAAGTCGATGAAAGAAGTCGCCGGCTATACATTCGGCCCCCCGGGATGGTCGCCCGACGGATCGCGCCTCACCTCCAAAATGATCAAGGAGCGGTGGGCCCGGGTGCATGGCGACGGCGCGGCTCATGAACCCTCCGAAATGGACAAGGCGGTGCAGCCTGCCGAATAGAGCGGGTCGCCTGCGCCGCAGCCTCCGGTTGAAAACGCCCGGTTTTGGCCTCAATCGCCCAATTCCCGCCAAAGAACGCGCGGGCTCGCCCGCATAAATCCTTATTTTCTCCGAAGATCGGCCCCTGTCCGCGCCCATCGTGAGGGTGAGAGACAAGGAGAGGACGATATGCCCGCCACCATCTTCATGAACGCTGTCACTGCCGCTTTCGCGAGTGTCGCCGTCGCCGCCGCGTCCTATGCGGGGCTGAAGCCTGGCGGCGCCTATGATGACGGCGCCTTGAGGGCCCTGTCCCGCTCAGAGGCCGCGGCGCATGCGCAGCTTTCTTTTGTACGCGCGGATCGTAATGGCGATGAGGCGCTCGATGTGAACGAGTTCGCGGCCATGACCGTGGTCACGGCGGAGCTCGCCAATCTCAACGGATTTATTTCGGTGGAAGACGAAACAGGCGTGAAAACCATTGCGCTGCCGATCGCGGCGCCGCTGGCGCTTGGCGATGCAGAGCAGACACGCATCGACGCCGTCGCCCGCCACACCTTCTACGCCTTTGCAGGCGAAGACGGCAAAATGCAGCAGGGGGAGTATTTGGGTTTGCAGAATGCGATTTTCGCTTCTTCGGACCTCAATGCGAACGGTGCGCTTACGAGCGCAGAACTGTCGCTTTTTGCACAGCGTCAGGCGTTTCTACGCCCAAAAGCCTAGCACTGGGCTTAGTGCTTGCCTGACGCAATCCGGCGGCCGCTATTCGTCTCGCCCTAGGCGGATAGCGGCCAACCGGCGGCTTCCTTCATTGTGGACAGAACGAAGTGAGAAGAGGAGTCCTTTGCGTCCGGCAGGCGCACAAGCTTTTTGAGCGCGACCTCTGCGAAACGGTCCATGTCTTTTGCTACGACCTGTAAGATGTAATCGCCGCCGCCCGACACGGAGAGCCCGACCTGGTCGGCGATCTCGGCGTTGGTGAGGCGGCCATTGGCCTGAAGCAGGTTCAGGATTTTCTTGTCAGTTTCGTCAATCACGGGAAGGTTTCCGGAAATTTATCTGGTTTTCAGGAAAATATGCTAAATTTCGCTTATTCTCCATGAAGTCTGGCAAGAAATTTCACCAGAAAAGCCTATATTACAACCTATGAGCGATACGAAAGCATCCGCCGCAACGGCCCTAAAAAATCCCTTCGCCGCGAACACCAGTCATGAGCTGCGCGGCGACTACGAGCATATGCGCGAAGACTACACTGTCGCGCAGCCTTATGAACGGTATACGGAGGCGGAGCAGGCGCGCTGGCGCTTTCTTTATGATCGCCAGAAAAAGTTGCTGCCCGGCTATGCGGCGGACGAATTTATCAGCGGTCTTGAAAAGTTGAACGCCGGCGATGCAATCCCCCGGCTCGACGAGGCCAACAAAGTCTTGGGCGCCGCCACCGGCTGGCAACTGGTCGCCGTGCCCGGTCTTATTCCTGATGATGTCTTTTTCGATCATCTTGCCAATTGCCGTTTTCCGGTGGCGTGGTGGATGCGCGGCGAGCACGAGCTCGACTACCTTGTGGAGCCTGACATCTTCCACGATTTCTTCGGTCATGTGCCGCTGCTCTCTAACCCGGTATTCGCGGAATATATGCGTAAATACGGGCTGGGCGGGCCGAAGGCGATTGAGCATGGCGCGCAGAAAATGCTGGCGCGGCTTTACTGGTACATTGTCGAATTTGGCCTGATTAACACCAAAGATGGCCTTCGCGCTTTTGGCGCCGGCATGCTTTCGTCGAAGGACGAGACAATTTTCTCGGTGGAACATCCGAAGCCGAACCGTGTCGCCTTTGATCTGGAGCGGGTGTTGAATACCGCTTACATGGTCGACGATTTCCAGAAGACCTATTTTGTGATCGACAGTTTCGATCAGCTTTTTGAAATCTGCGACTGCGATTTCACGCCCTATTATCGGCGCGCCGAAGGCAAGCCTCCGATCGATCCGGAGATTTTGCTGGCGACCGACAAAGTCATCAACAAAGGTCAATTCTAACCTGCCTGCGCGCTCATATGCGGCGTCGCGGCGACTGGCGGCATTTCCATTTTTCGGCTAGGCATCGCATATGGCGATCACACTCGACACATGGCGGCTGAACCCGTCGCTCGATCTTGCGAAATATGCCGAGATCTATGCGCGGCGAGGGATCGTTCAGATCCCGGATATTCTTACGACAGAGGCAGCGGACGCCCTCAACTCGATATTGTCCGGAAAACTGGACTGGCGCGTGCTCGCCACCGACGCCAATGACAGGCCGGTGCATTTCACGCAAAGCGAGCTTGCGGCGATGCCGAAGGACCAGCGCGACGCGATGTTTCGCGACATAATGATGCGCGCGCGCGATAACCGAGGCTTCTTCTATCATACCTATCCATTGATCGAGGCCTATATGAAGGGCTGGGATCCGGGGCATCCCATTCATACGATTACGGAGTTTGTGAACAGTCCGGATTGGCTCGGGCTTGGCCGCCGGGTCACGGGCGTTGATCGTATCACCAAAGCGGACGCCCATGCGACCGCCTATAGCCCTTCGCATTTTCTGACGCGTCACCTTGATTACGGTGATGACCGGGAGCGCCGCGCCGCTTATGTGCTTGGTATGGCGAAAGACTGGCAGCCGGACTGGGGCGGGCTTTTGTTGTTCCTGAATGAAAAGCAGGACATTACCGAGGGCTATCTGCCGCGCTATAATGTGCTGACCATTTTCGACATCAAATATCTGCACACGGTGACGCAGGTCTCGAGTTTCGCCGGCGGCATACGCCGCGCCGTCACCGGCTGGTTCCGCGATGACCCGCCCGCAAAGGTCTAAGGCGCCAAGTCAGGTTAGATCGTGTTTTCTGACGAGGCCGCGCATCTGGTCATAGGTGAGGCTAAGCGCATCCGCCGCCTGTTTCTGGCTTTCTCCATGCGCGGCAAGCGCCTCCGTCACGAGCATTTTTTCAATCCCGTTTAAATGCGCGCGCAAATCATATTGCGCGCCGGGAGCGGAGGTCTGCGCTGGATGTTCTGGCGCAGGCGAGGGCGTTTGCGCATGTGACACCTCGAGGGGGCCGAAAGCCGCTTCGAATGGGTCGAGCACAATATTATCAACCGGGCCTTCTTCATCGAGTTCAGCCCAATGGAAAACAGCGCGTTCGGCGACATTCTTCAGCTCACGGACATTTCCGGGCCAGTCATGATTTCTCAAGGCGGCGGCGGCGTCAGGTGAAAACCCGGGGAAGTGAATGTCCAGCTCCGCCGCGACAGCGTTGGCGAAATGCGCCGCAAGCAGCATGATGTCATCCTGGCGTTTTCTAAGTGGCGGCGCCGCCACCACGTCAAAGGCGATGCGGTCGAGGAGGTCGGCGCGGAATTCGCCATTCTCCGCTTTTACCCGCAAGTCTACATTCGCTGCGGCGACAATGCGGACATCGGCCTGGCGTGTCTTCTCGTCGCCGATGCGTTCATATTCTCCATACTCAATGACGCGTAAGAGCTTTTCCTGAACACGTAGAGACGCCGATGCGATTTCATCCAGAAACAGGGTGCCGCCTTCGGCTCGCTCAAAGCGCCCCTGATGGCGTTTTGTGGCGCCGGTAAACGCGCCAGCCTCATGCCCGAAAAGCTCGCTTTCGAGCAGGGTCTCATTGATCGCCGCGCAATTGACCTTCACCAGCGGTCCATCCCAGCGACCGGAAAGAAAGTGGATGCGCGCGGCCAGAAGCTCCTTGCCCGAGCCTCGCTCGCCCATGACCAGCACCGGTCGATCGACGCCGGCGATGCGTGAGGCGTGATCAAGCGCGTCCAGAAAGGCGCGGGACTGGCCAATAAGGTCGGGGGGTGTAGGTTGCGATGCCATAGGTGATAAATACCACAATATATGGGTAAATAATACCAAAATAGCGGTGACATTAGCCTATAAAAATTCAAGCCGCACGAGCTAAAAGAGAAAAACATTAAGAATATCAATTAGATAAGAGGTGTGTCCAAAGTTGGCACGGCTTTCGCAATGGAAGAGGCAGACGGGGTTAATCAACAACCCAAACGCTGAGGAGAAAAAGATGAGCCGATACTCAAGATACGAAGACCGCGCCAGTTCCTACGGGGATTGGGATAGCCGCATGCATTATGCGCTTCGCGGCCGCGCCGGGTTCGCCTGGGGCGCGTTCTTCCTCGGTTTCATCCTCGGCGGCATCATTTTTTAAGGAGTTCGACCCATGGGCGTTTTTTCCCGACTGAGCGACATCATCAATTCCAACATCAACTCCATGCTCGATAAGGCTGAAGACCCGGAGAAGGTCGTGCGCCTGATCATTCAGGAGATGGAAGACACCCTCGTTGAGGTCCGCTCCAATGCGGCCCGGGCGCTGGCGGATCGCAAGGAAGTCAATCGAAAGAAAGACGAGTTTGTGCGCCGGTCCATTGAATGGGAGTCGAAAGCCGAGCTGGCGATCGCCAAGGGGCGTGATGATCTCGCCCGCGGCGCGGTGGCGGCCAAGCGCAAGGCTGAAGAGATGATCGGCCTGCTCGATGGCGAACTGAAAGCGATTGATGGCACCGTCGACAAGACGAATGACGACCTTGAGCGTCTGCAGGCCAAACTGAAAGAGGCGCGCGCCAAGCAGCGCTCGCTTGAGATCCGCCGCCACGCCGCGTCTGACAGCGTCCGCATCAGCCGCCAGGTCAATGACGGCCGCATCGAAGAAGCGCTGGCCAAATTCGACCGCTATGAGCGCCGTATTGATGAGCTGGAGGCGGAAGCCGAAAGCTGGGCGCTTGGCCGTCCACGTACGCTGGAGCACGAATTTGCTGAGCTTGAGGCCGAGGATGCGGTGAATGCCGAACTCGAAGCCTTGAAAAAGAGGGTTGCAAACCGCACCTCCACATCAGGGCAAAATTAAGGCAAGGGCAAAGGGGCAAATCCCATGGAAGAAGGATTTATGGCAGTCGCGATCGTAGCGATCATCTTTGTCGCCTGTCCTGCGGTGTTCATGCACTATCAGGCCGAGTTGAGAAAGACGAAGTCGATCTCTACGGATGATGAGCGGCTGGTTGACGATCTCTGGAAGACCGCGCAGCGCCTTGAGCGTCGTGTGGACGCTCTGGAGACCATTCTTGACAAGGAAGCGCCGGACTGGCGCAAAGATTATCCGGAGCGGCCTCATGCCTGAGCATCACCACCACCATCACCACTGGCGCGATCGTGACAGTTACGCCTATCGCGCCGGTCAGCCGGGGCCCGGCCCGAATTTCCACCGTCTACGGAGGAATACGCGGCGCGGGAAGATTGCGGGCGTCTGTGCAGGTTTCGCCGAGTATTTCGGGTGGAATTTGAAATGGGTGCGTATCATTTCGATCCTCACAACCATATTCTTCTTTCCTATGCCGGCGATCGCCTATCTTGCGGCCGCGGTGTTCATGAAAGCCGACACGGATATGCCGCCGCAAACTGATTTTCGCGATGAAGAGTCAGAACGTTTCTGGCGCACATTTTCAACGCGGCCAAAGGCGACATTCTCGGAATTGAAGCACCGGTTCCGGGCGCTCGATGCGCGCATCGCCGATCTGGAATATGCGGTGACGTCAAGCGAGTACGGCTTGAGAAAAGCGTTCCGCGACCTCGAAGGCGGCGCCTGAACCAAAACAGCCTAACCAACGACGAAGTAAGAGGGATGCCCGCAGCGCGGGCGGATACGGGGAACGTGCATCCACAATGCACGGACAAGGAGAGAGACATGGCTTTGTTTGCGATAATTGCAAAAGGGATCGTGATGATTGCACTGGCGGCGGCGGCGTTTATCGCGCTCGCGATGGCCATTGGCTATGAGCCGGCCGCGGCGAAGACGGCGGCCCAATGTGAAGCGAAACCCGCCCCGGCCTGCCTTTTCATGATCCTGTAGCCTGGCCGAATTGTTGGGGCCACGGCCAGTCAGGCCCCCGTCCAAGCTTGCCGCACAGCCCGGCGCCGACTACCATTCACGTCAACATCAGAGCCGGATGACGGCTCCAGCGAGGACGCGAATGATGAGTGACAGTAAGCGCGAGACGCGCGCCAACGGTGAAAACCGTCAAGACCGCAAGGCGAGGCCGCCTTCCAAATCCACCGAAAAGAAACGTTCATCACATGGCCGGCGGAAGCCGTTACGGCTGGCTGCGCTGGATCTGGGCACAAATAACTGTCGTTTGCTGATCGCATCGCCCCACAGGAGCGGCTTCCGCATTGTCGACGCCTTCTCCCGCATTGTGCGGCTTGGAGAAGGGTTGTCGCAAAGCGGCGTTCTTTCGGATGAAGCGATGGAGCGCACGATCGGCGCGCTCAAGGTCTGCGCCGACAAGGTCAACCGGCGCAGCGTGTCGCATATTCGTTGCATCGCGACACAGGCCTGCCGCGGCGCCGCAAACGGCCCAGAATTTCTTGATGCTGTAACGCAGGAAACCGGACTCAAATTCGACATCATCACCACCGAAGAGGAGGCCCGGCTCGCTGTCGCGGGGTGCGCCGATCTTCTTGATGATGACGCCGAGGCCGGGCTTGTCTTTGATATTGGCGGCGGCTCGACCGAGCTCTCCTGGGTGCGGCGCAAGAATGGCGGCGCCGAGATTGCGGCATGGACGTCTTTGCCGTTTGGCGTCGTCTCCATTGCGGAGAAGTGGGGCGGTCATGAAATGAGCGAGGAGACCTACGCCGCGGTGGTCGCGGATGTGCGCAAGTTCGTGGCGCAAATTGGCGATCCCGCCGGCATGAAAGAAGTTTTCGCGCGTGACGCAGCGCATCTTCTGGGCACGTCAGGCACCGTGACATCAATTGCCGGCGTGCATCTTGGTCTGACGCGCTACCGGCGCGACCGGGTCGACGGGCTCTGGCTTTCCATCGGCGATGCAAAAACGGTGACGTCGAAATTATGTGCGATGAATTTTTCTGAACGCGCCAGCGAGCCCTGTATCGGTGAGGAACGCGCCGACCTTGTGGTGTCGGGTTGCGCGATTCTTGAAGCGCTTCAGGCCGAATGGCCTGCAACCCGCATCCGCGTCGCAGACCGGGGTTTGCGCGAGGGGGTGCTGGCGGATTTGGCGAGGCAGGCGAAGGCGTCGCGAAAACGATGATCGAGAAAAATTGGGTGCGGGGAGAGGATTTGAACCTCTGACCTTCAGGTTATGAGCCTGACGAGCTACCGGGCTGCTCCACCCCGCGCCAACTTCGCAAAACTCTGTCGAGAGTTGCTGTCACCCGCGGCGTTATGGGCGCGTCCGGCGCGCCCCGCGAACGGGAGAGCGGGGTATAGCGAAGCCGGACGGGGGCCGCAAGGGCCGCCAGCCGATTATTTTTCTTCAGTTTTTCCGGAGGTTTCGGCGTTTATGCGGTGTCGGGCAGGTCGGCTGCCGTTTCCTCGACCAGCATGTCCACAACCTTGACCAAGGCCTCCGCATCATCAGCGCCGTCGGCGCGGCATTTGGCGAACATCTCCACCTGGCGGCAGGCGCTGGTCCCGCGTTTCAGGATGGTTCGCGCATGCTGCACTTCTTTCAGACAGCCGAGAGCGGCGGCGTCTTCCTCGATGATTTCGAGAATCTCCTCAATCAGGGAGCCGAAAGGCAGGCATTCGCCTCGGCCCAGATCAATCATGCTTTTGGTGCAGCCATAGCGCTGGGCGCGCCAGCGGTTTTCTTCGAGCATGATGCGCGGATAGATCCGCCAGCGCATGTTCTTCTGTTTGATGCGCGCCAGCATGCGCAGGATCGATTGATAAAAAGCCGCAATACACAGAGCGTCTTCAAGGCGTGTGCAAACATCGGTGATGCGCATTTCCACGGTCGGAAAGCGTGCGCTTGGGCGCATGTCCCACCAGAGTTTTGTGGAATCCTCCATGACGCCAGCATGCACCAGGCGTTCGATCATGCGTTCATATTCCGACCAGCTTTCATAACGGTCGGGTATGCCGGTGCGCGGCATGGAGTCGAATATGCCAAGCCTTGAACAGCGCATCTGCATGTCATGGCCGCCCCAGAAGGGCGATGACGTCGACAGCGCAAGAAGATGGGGCAGGAAGTAGCGCGTCTGGTTAAGGAGATCGATGCGCAGCTCCTTGTCTTCGACGCCGGCGTGAACATGCATGCCGCAGATCAGCATACGGCGGATCGCGCCGCCCATATCCGCATCAAGCAGGTCATAGCGCGGCGCCGCGGTGTGTTTCTGCCGTCCCCATTGAGCGAAAGGATGGGTCGACGCCGCCATCAATTTCATGCCGTGCTTTTCGGCTGTATTGATAATGGCGGATCGAAGCGCGGTCAGGTGGTGGCGCGCTTCTTTGATGTCGGCGCAGACCGGGGTGCCGATCTCCACCTGACATTTCAGGAATTCCGGCGTCACGTGCTCGCCGAGACGCTCGTGACAATCCTTCATAAAATCGGGTGATGGCTCCGGAACGAGATCGCGGCTTTTCGGATCGATGAGGAGATATTCCTCCTCAACTCCTAATGTCAGCGCAGGCAGCATGAGCCGATCTCCCGTTCGTTCATGTCGCCTCGGCCTATGAGACGATCTTGCGCACTCCCGCAGCCAGAATATCCGCCATCGCGGCGACGCCATCATTGTCCGAGATCAAATCCTGGCGCGCCTCCAGAGTGATATGGGATAGTGAACGGGGTCCGACATGGCGGTCAACGGAATAATTGAATTCACGGGCGTCATACGGCTCATTGTCGCCTATGCGCCAATCCGAGTTCGTCTCCAGATGGTTGATCATTCCGCGCGCGGACGGCTCATCCTCGCGCCAGAGCAGGCCGAGGGCCCATGGGCGGTCTTCGACGGCGCCCATCAGGCGATTTGTAAAGCTATGGACCGATATGACGAAAGGCGCTCCCGATGCTGCAATGATATCGTCAAGAGCGGCGTCCAGAAGGTCATGATACGGAACATGGAATTTATTGATCCGGGCCTCGCGGTCGGTTTCGCTCAGCATCTGGTTGCCGGGGATCGGAATCTGATCGCTTGTGTGTGGGATCAGCCCCTCAGCCGACAAGTTACGATTGGGATCGATAATCAGGCGCGAGAACTCGCAACGAAAAAGCGTTGCCTGTAGGCGCTGCGCGAGCCCGGCGGCCAGTGCGCCAGCGCCGATATCCCACGCGATATGGGTTTTGAGAATATCCTCCGGCAGCCCCAGACAATTGAAGGAGGCCGGCATGGCGTTTGATCCATGATCGCAGAAGATGAAAACTGGCGCGGCGCCGAATTTTTCAAGCCGGGCTAATTCGTAATCACTCATGGTCTTAATCATGCGCGTCTTCGCATGGCGCGCAAGGGTGAGGGTGACGCATTGGCCTCAAGACTCGA
>JAUHYK010000080.1 GCA_030426465.1 Alphaproteobacteria bacterium | reverse complement strand
CCGCACGCCTGTTGGCTAAATTCAGATTCGCCTCACCCACATTCGCCCACACGCCAGAAGGAGGTAAAGAGGTTATTTTGTTTTATTAACTAAATTTCTTAAGACCACATCATGCCGCCCCCCCCCGCGCTCTCCGCCTGTAGCCTGCAACCTCGTAACCCATTGCCAATACGTCATATTCACCTCCTAACGCGCTTCTGAGGCGGCTTTATCGCTGACTTAGCTGACCCAAATTTCTTTGTGCAGCCCTCAAAAAAGCGATTTATTTTCTATATTAAATTATATAATGTAACGAATGAACCGCGCCCTTGAACGCGGAACCACCCGGGAGGAAATTGACATGAAACACCTGAATTTCAGGGCAAGCACGATGCTTGCCGCATCCGCTATCGCAATCACCACGCCGCTTTCAGCGCTGGCGCAGGATAACAACGCAGCCAGCACCAGCCCTAATCGTGATGTTATCGTAGTCACGGCCCAAGGGCGGGAACAATCCCTACAGGATGTTCCACTCGCTGTTTCCGTTGCCTCAGGAGAGGACCTGGATCGCGAGAACATCAAAATCCTTACCGACCTCGGCGAACGGATGGGAAACGTAAAGGTCACCAGCGGCACGCTGGTTAACTCCATCAACATCCGAGGCGCTGGCGCAGGCGAGAATCCCGGATTTGAACAATCCGTCGCTACTTTTGCAGACGGCGTATATAGGAGTCGTTCTCGCGCAATCGGCGCCGCACTGTTCGACGTAGAACGGGTCGAGATCATCAAAGGGCCGCAATCGACTTTCTTTGGCGCAAACGCCGTTGCCGGCGCCCTCAATATCACGACGAGAAAGCCCGGCAACGAGTTCGAATGGAACGCCAGCGCCCTATACGCCTTCCAAGATGGTGAGTATGACACTGAAGCGGGCGTGTCTGTGCCGCTTACAGACCGGCTAAGCATTCGCGGGGCCATTCGCGCAAGCGGCATGGACGGCTATGTCACAACCCCAACCGGCGACGGGCCGGATATTGACAACATACAGGGACGAGTCTCTCTCCACTGGGAGCCGACCGATAATTGGACGACGGACTTCAGGGCGGATATTGTCGATACAGACGCCAAACGCTTCGCCCCGTTCCAGATCTTGAACTGCCCTCCCCCCGCAGGCTTCCCTATGTCGCCAGTATGCGGCATTGCCTTGGGGGCCTATGGCGGAGAAATCGAAGACGAGCTCAACTTTGAAGCCGGCGCATCTCCTTCATCACAATCCTATGACTTCATGGAGCTCGCGTTAACGAATGCATGGGCTATCGAACCTGGCACCATTCGCTCCATTACGGCCTATTCGGATATGACAAATAAGTCTCATATCGACCTGTTGCCTCTGGACTTCTATCCGGGGAACGGTGGTTATGACGGTTTTCCGGTTGACGCTGTCGAAGAGTATGAGTTCTTCAGCCAAGAAATTCGTTTTGAATCCAATACAGGCAATTTGATCGACTATATGGTCGGCGCCTATTTTTCCCAGGGAGATCTGAACTTCAAAACACTGGCGACATTCAATTTCCTTCCCTTCGGCGCAATCATTGAAGACAACTTTGGAGACATCCCGGAAATCGAGCCCGACTCTTCTATTGGCGGATTTCCACAGTCACACGTCAAAGACAAAACCTTTTCCGGGTTTGCTTCCGCAACAATAAACGTGTCAGATTCTCTCCGGGTCAATCTGGGCGCACGATACAGCCGGATCAACAAAGACGGCAGCCGGACTTGGCAAGCCGGCATAACGGAAAACTCGAATATCGATACGTTCATGCCGTTCCAGGATCCGTTGGCTGAGTTCGCGTTCATCACCATCACCAATGGCACCCCAGGCGATTTCGCCGTTAACGAGGTTGATGGCGATAAGTTCATGCCCTCAGCCAGCATCCAATACGATATCGCAGACCATTCGATGGTGTACGCAAACTACGCAAGAGGGTTTAAAGCTGGCGGATTCTCAACAACCGCCACGCCTGCAACTTTTGGCCCTGAGACGGTTGATGCTTATGAGATTGGTTTGAAAGGTCAGTATTTCGACCGGGCGCTGACTCTCAGCCTCGCTGGCTTCTATATGGACTATCAAGGTCTTCAGGAGACAGTTTTTGATGCAAACCTGTTCTCGACCATCGATAATGCTGCAAAATCGGTATCAAAAGGCGCCGAAGCAACTTTTGATTGGCAAGTAGCGCCCGCCCTTAGCTTTGTCGGCGACATCGCCTATCTTGACGCAACATATAAAGACTACCCGAATGGCGGTTGCACAAAGGCCGGTCTTGTCGGTCTTGATCCCGAATGCGTAGGCGGCTTACAGGACATGTCTGGCAAACGCCGGCCGTTTGCTCCCAAGTGGAGCGGCAGCGTCGGCGCCCGTTTCAACACACCGGTCACAAACGGTTATTCGCTTTCAATCGATCCGACCGTCTCATTCTCGACCAACTATTTTATGACCGCGACGGCCGATCCGCTCCTGAAGCAGGAAGGATACGCCAAATACGATGTTCGTGTTGGTTTTGGGCCTGATGAGGGACCATGGCAAATCGCGATGATTGGTAAAAACCTCTCCGATGAAGTCACGACCTTCTATCGCCTTGGCACCCCTGGTGCCGATGGCAGCGTAACAGCACTCGTAGACCGAGGCCGGTCAATCGCTCTCCAGTTTTCAATCAGAAACTGATCCGGCCCTGACGTATAAGTCAGCCTTCTTCGCAGGAAAGTTGACATAACTACGATGGCGGGCGCCGACCATGATAACGGCGCCCGCTTTTATTTTAGCTCCTTGACGGCCGTTTGAGACAAGAGCCGAACTTTGAGTGCTGATAACAACTAGCACGCGGCGCAGCGCCGTCTAGCACCCGGGAGAACAAACCCATGGATCGGTCCCGATTTGAAAACTATGTCAACGCATTCAACCGCCGGGATTACGAGACACTTTATAGTGAGTTTTTTGCACCCGACGTTAAACTTTACACGCTTGGCTATCTTCTGGACGGGTCCCAAGCCCTGCGAAATTTCTATGATTTCTTTCACGCCTATATTGAAGAAAGCCTGGAGCTAACAGCCTTCCACCAAATCGAAGACGGCTGCTTTGCTGAGTTGAAAATGACCCTGAAGGCAAAGAACGCACTGACACCGGCGGTGCTTGCTGAACACGGATATGAGAGACTCCCCGCCCTTCCCCAAGGCGCTGAGTACGAGACTACGCTTTTCATCGTCTACAATGTCGTCAATGACAGGTTCAGCTCTATCCGCTGCGCTGAATTTCCTCCCGTGAGCGCCTGACCTCTTCTTCAAGTTTGCAGCCCAACATCATCAAAAGCGACTACAGAACATGTCTCAGAGCGAAAAAGAAAACTTCGACTACATTATTGTCGGCGCCGGCTCATCAGGCTGCGTGCTCGCCGCGCGCCTGAGCGAAGACCCAAATGTCAGCGTCCTGCTTCTTGAAGCTGGGGGCGGCGACAACAGCCCCCAAATCAAAATGCCCCTCGCTTTCTTGCAGGCGATGCTCAACCCCAAATACACATGGGGTTATTTTTCAGAGCCAGAGCCCACACTTAATGGGCGACGCTTATGGGTGCCGCGCGGAAAAGTGCTCGGCGGATCTTCATCGATTAACGGCACATTCTATATGCGAGGTCATCCCCGCGACTATGACCAGTGGGCCCAACTTGGCGCAACGGGCTGGAGCTATGAGGGCGTCTTGCCCTATTTCAAAAGACTGGAAAACAGCTGGCGTGGCGGCAATAATTATCACGGCGATGTTGGTCCGGTAGAAGTCACCCCTATCAAAAGCCGTTATCACCACCATGAAGCCTTAATGAACACGGCCGAGAAAGCGGGCTATCCCGTCAGCAGTGACTTGGCGGGCGAGCAGGCTGACGGTTTTGCGCGCGGGGAAACGACAATAGACAGGGCCGGCCGCCGCGTTAGCGCGGCGACCGCCTATCTCAAACCGAACCTTCAGCGTGCAAACCTAACCGTGCGAACGCACGCCCACACTCGCAAAGTCTTGTTCAAGGACCGCAAGGCGATCGGCGTTGCTTATAAACACGGAGATATCGAGAAAACCGCTTTTTCAAGGCGGGAGGTCATTCTGTCAGGCGGCGCCTATAACTCTCCGCAATTGCTTCTTTTGTCCGGCGTCGGCCCTGCCGATCATCTGCAGGAGATGGGCATTGATGTTGTTTCTAACAGCCCGGGCGTTGGCCGAAATCTCTCCGAGCATGCGAATGTCTGGATTGAATTCGCAGCGAAGAAAAACAACACGTTTTTGACTCAACTGCGCGCGGACAAAGTCGCCTTTTCCACCCTTCGCTGGATGTTCACCGGTAAAGGTCCCCTTTCCACACTGATCAACAGCAGCAATATCGTCATCAAAACAGACACGGCCTTTGAACGCCCCGACATTCAGATTATGGCGAATCCCGTACGGATGGACGCCAAAATATGGTTTCCTGGCTTTGGAAAAAAACAGGAACACGTTTTCTCCGCCGGCGTCGTCGGCCTTCACCCGCATAGCCGCGGCTGGGTCAAGTTGAAGTCTCCAGAGGCCTTTGACCACCCTGCGATCACGCTCAATCTACTGAGCACTGATGAAGACTATGCCATGATGAGACGCGGAATCCGAGCGGCGAGAAAAATCTACGCCACCCCCCCGCAGTCTGAGTTGCTGGAAAAAGAGATACGGCCTGGCGTCAACATCGACAGCGACGATGAGCTCAATGCATACATACGGGAAACCGTGGAGTTGGCGCAGCATCCCGTCGGCACCTGTTCCATGGGGGCCCATCCTGAGGCTGTAGTCGATCCGCAACTCAGAGTCATCGGCGTAAAGGGTCTGCGAGTTGTTGACGCGTCCGTAATGCCAACGGTGCCAGGCGGCAATACAAGCGTGCCTTGCATGATGATAGGCGAAAAAGCGGCCGAAATGATCAAAGATTGCCGAAATTGAAACTGTCTAGTATGAGAAAAGGCATACCTTTGACCGATACAGGCTCAATGAAAATGCATCACCGGGCGTGGCTGATTTAAGCCACACTCACAACGGAAGCAGTTAAATTGGAGAACAACACCTTGAGCAAAGTCATGGCTCGGGCCGACCAGACGGATACCTCCGCGAATACGCCGGAAAAGGCGGATGACGGTGTATATTTTGGTCCTCTGGAGCATTATTTCGGACATCATCTTCGGCGACTTCAAAAGGCTTTTGAAAAAGGCTTTATTGAAAAGGCCAAAGAATATGACATGCATCCGAGGGATATGGGCGGATTATGGATCATTGCGCTTAATCCCGGAATATCTCCTCAGAAACTGACTTCTGCTGTACAACAAGAACCGGCCCAGACATCATTCATGTTAAACGCACTGGAGAGACGCGGCTTCATTGAGCGGCGCACTAGCGAATCCGATGGTCGTTCACGCAACATCTATCTTACGCCTGAAGGTGAAGAGGTCCACAGAAAACTGGTCAAGCTCGCTACACAATTCGATCGAGACTTCGTCAGCACCGACCTCACGGCAGAAGAAAAAAGCCAGCTTATCTATCTCTTGAAAAAGCTGTCAGACGCACGAACCCATTAGGGCTCTCCTGCCTATTCTGATTTCGTAAGATAGTTTGCGATGATATCCAACTGTTCGTCACTGACCTCACCGGGCTGAATCGGCGGCATATTGCCGATCCCGTGACGCGCTGCGGACTTTATATAGTCCGCATTCAAATCATTCCTGTCTTCCAGTTTTGCAAGAGATGGATCCATCCGCCGGGACAGCAAGACTGTGCCCATACCGAGATCCCTGTGACACATTGAACACTTCTCTACGAACAGCGCCTCCGCTTCGCTATGGTGTGACCGGTCCTGAATGACAGACGCCCCTTGCGAGCTCCAGTCGCCATCATCTTGAGACGCCGCATGATCGCTGAGCGCGATTTCGGTTTCCTCCGTTCCGGGAGTTGGATTTGTTTCAGGCGCCGCCGTTTTCTCTTCCCCGCCGCCAGAGCAAGCGGTCAAAAGCAGCAAGCTGGCTGCGCCGGCGATAATGGCTGTGTTTTTCATTGTTGCTATCATGATCTTTATTCCCCCCACTCTCAGGACTTGCGTAATCGCTGGGGCCATATCCCGCTTTTTCCTGGCGCGATAATCCCGTTTGGATCGAGGGCGTCTTTAACACGCTCATTCAGTCGCCGCAGCGCATGGTTGTTGAAATTGAACGTGTCTGCGACAAGGTCCATATACTCAATATGTGTCCGGTATTCGCCGTAACGTTCCTCATCGGCATCGGCGACAAGCGTGCGGAAGAACGGATCCAGCCGCGCCACCATGTCAGGATCATCGCGGTTGAACAAAACCTGATTGACGTTTGTCAGATGCCTCTCGCCTATGGCGAAGCTCGGATGATAGTCGAAACCGAACTCTTCATAACGTGCCCTCGTGCGCTTGAACTGACGCATGGCGAGATCGCCGCGAGGCGGCAGCGTCGGCGAATAGCTGATATGCCCGCCACGACCGCCGAACCAATTCGCGTTCGCCAGAGGGAAGCTGATAGGCACACCCGTCGCAGGCGATCCTTCCGGCGCATCGCCTTTAACCCAGCGCGTCTCACGCATCCTCATAACCGGCTTGCCGCTGAACGCGGCTTTCACCACTTCCATTGTCGCTTTTGTCATGGGAAGCGGGCCATAGACCCGTATGGAAACATTCCACCAGCCGATGTCGAAAGCACCGGTTATTTTTTTGATCGTTGCTTCGTCAAACGGCCGTCCCGGTTCTATCCATTCTTCACGCTGGGTCATGACCGCCACTGACCGCAACCAGTTTCCAATTGAAGGAGACTGCTGAAGAATCCCCTCACGTCGGAGCGGAACAAGCGTATCGATCAGCCATCCGAGGTCATCGGGATTGCTGCATGAAATGTCATAGCCCAGGACGGATTCCGGCTCGGGCATCAACCAAAGCCCAAGCTTGGTGACGACGCCGAAATTGGACTGACAGAAAAGCGAATCCCACGCAGGACCGAACCCATATCGATAGAGCTGCCAGTTGGGGGAGCCCTCCATGGCGCCCATGCCAGTGCGCATTAGATCGCCATCCGGAAGGACGACCTCAAGCCCACAAATACGGCTCGCATGGTCGCCATAAGGCGTATAGCCCACACCGCGATCGAGCGCGTTGCCGGCGACAGAACCCCAGCTATTTCCTGGCACTGACAGCCACAAGGGAATTTTGCGTTCTTGCAGATAGTCGTAAAGGTCGAAAAAACTGACGCCCGGCTCGACAAGCACTGTACCGTTTTCTTCATCAACCTCAATTTTCTTCATGCGCGACAAGTCAAGGACAAGCGATCCCTTCATCACTGGCGCCGCGCCGCCATATCCGAAGTTTTTGCCGCGACTGATTGGCCACAAAGGAATCTTGTGTTCATTTGCGATACGCACAATCGCCTGAACTTCTTCCTCTGTCTCCGGCGTCAGAGCCCCGCCTGGCTGATGTTTTTCAGGGTCAGGAGAAAAGTGATCGGAGTATGCGACCTGATCGATATCGTCCGTGTAGACTTTGTCTTCGCCGATCGCCGCACGAAACGCACGCAAAGCCGATTGGAGCGCCGTTTTGGAAAACTCTGCTTCGATCATTCCTGGCACCCAAAATTAAATTGCGAGCAGGTCAATAGGCTCGCTGTTTTTTGATCGCGGCATTTCTTCTCTGGGGCATGCATAAAAATGTGAAAGCCCATTTTGTTATCCTCCCTGTCGAGCCAACCACACGCGGTCAACGCCTTAGATATCCGGTTTGCGGTTTTATTTTAATATTTATATTAAAACAGATTCGATAGTCTAGCGACTATCCAAAAGCCTCGCGCAAACACGAAGCACATCACGCCCTACCTCCGGCTTCTTAAATATTGAACATGATTGCACACACAGCGCATCCGCACTTTACACGATGACGGGCAGTCAGCGGATCCAGAAACCGCCAACCTTACATTTAGTTACTAAAGGTAACTATTATTTCAATCGCCGTCAATCACCAGGACTCGGTGCTCAATGGCGGATTCGAGATATCAGGGAACTGCGGAATATAAGGAGCGCCCTTGGCGTCGGGCGCCAGGCATGGGCGCATGCCGCCCTCCTCCCACCTTATTCCTTGGGGAATAACTTCATGATGCTCTCTTCGGGCTCATAACGATCCGGATAGAAGCTCGAAACGGCATGGCTAAGGCTATCTTCCGGATAGGCCAGCATGGTTTCATTCCAATCGCTGAATTCCTGCTTCAGTTGCTCGAACCGCTCAGGGTATTTGTATCTTAGATCCGCCCGCTCACGCTCATCCTGCGCAAGGTTAAACAGATATTCGCGATCGGTAATTTTCAGATATTTCCAGTCACCATCACGAATTGCCGCCTGTGATCTCGATTTGTAACGCCAAAACAACTTACGTGGCTTCGGAGCAACTTCTCCGAGAAGCACATCCAGAAGATTCTCTCCGTCTGTTGGCGGCATCGCCTCCGGCGGCGCCCCAGCCGCTGAAAGCAAGGTTGGCATAAAGTCCATAGAGGTCATGATCTGGTCAGAGACGCTGGCGGACCGAATGCGGCGAGGCCAATGTGCAATCAAGGGGACGCGAATGCCCCCCTCCAGAAGTTCTGTCTTCGATCCGACAAAAGGCCAAGTGTCAGAGAACCGCTCCCCGCCATTGTCGCTTGTAAAAATTATCAACGTATCTTTAAAGCGATCAGCGCGTTTAAGCGCGTCAATAACTTTACCGACATTGGCGTCCATGCTCTCCACCATTCTGGTGTACGTCTTGAGGTTGCCTCCATCTAGATGAAGATAGTTTTTCATCGCTTTCGAGACCGCCTCATCTTCAGGGCCCTCCCAAGGCCAGTGTGGTGCAGTAAAGTGGAGGCTTAAGAACAAAGGAACGTCATCTCGACCAGCTTCTTCGATTTCCGTCGCTGCGCGGTCGCCTAGCAGGTCTGTCAGATAGCCATTTTCATCGACGGTCTGATCGCCCTCTGTCAATAAATTATGCTCTTCAAATCCGGGCAGAATGACCGAGTGACGAAAATAGTCGACGCCGCCGGCAGGTATCCCATAAAAACGATCGTAACCTCGTTTAAGTGGGCCAAACTCTTCAATATCGCCCAGGTGCCACTTTCCCACGAGGGCGGTCCGATAGCCCGCTTTGCGCATTTGCGCGGCTAAACTCGGCGCCGTCTCGGGAAGCCCTAAGCCAAGGTTCTCCCTTATGGGCTCCTCCAACCCTGCTCGGTAGCGATATTGATACTGACCAGTAATGAGCGCCATGCGAGTCGCAGAACAGACCGGCGAATTTGCGTAACCTTGAGTTAAACGAACGCCATGCTTCGCCAGCCGGTCGAGATGAGGTGTTTTGATTTCCCGCGCGCCATAACAGCCGAGATCAGCGTACCCTAAATCATCCGCCATGATAAAAATAATATTCAACGGCTTAGCGCTATTTGCTCGCGCCCATGCGCGCCCCATGGCGATTGGCGAAAGTGCTGCGCCAGCTGACAACTTCAATACGGTTCGCCGTTTCAGAATTTTTGAAATCGTCAACTCTCCCTTTTGTCGTTCTTGAGTAAACACCGTGTAGCTCTGAGTTACGCGCCCGAAATCACCTTTGCAGTATTTCCAACAGCTTGCAGATAACCTGTTCGAAACAGGACCGCCCAAATGTTTGGGTTACAGGAAGCCTCCTCGACCGGCTCATTCGCGTCTGGAGACGATCGAGCGTATGGTCTTCCCAGTAGGATCATGCAGCTCGGCCCCGAACACAATTGACTAACAAGTTATACCTAGTAATAACCTATAGGTTATAGCTAA
This sequence comes from Alphaproteobacteria bacterium, assembly GCA_030426465.1. Classification (GTDB taxonomy): domain Bacteria; phylum Pseudomonadota; class Alphaproteobacteria; order Caulobacterales; family Parvularculaceae; genus Hyphococcus. Next base: position 10,833 of record JAUHYK010000080.1, on the reverse strand, counting down.
TGCGGACCCTCTCCATGTTTCCCTTCACCCTTAGACAGCTTGAAGTCTTCGACCTGGTCTGTCGGTGCAACAGCTTCAGTAAAGCCGCAGAAGAATTGAAAGTCTCTCAGCCAGCAGTAAGCCGACAAATTTCAGCGCTGGAAAGGCAGTTAGGCGTTGATCTCTTTTCGCGACACCCTGGCAATACCGCCAGCCTGACCGCAAGCGGAATGCGCTTCAGAAGCGACATGGAAGAGTTCATAAATGCGGGCCGGAGATTAGCCGAGAACCGCCGCGACAAGGCGACATCGCCGCCGGCAAAATATCATGTCTATATCGCCTCGCATCTTTTCGAGGATGTCATTCGGCCGCAGATATGGAGACTTTTTGAGAGTCTAAAAGAAATCGAAGTTGACTTCGTTCCGATCAACCCAAGAATTTATTCCGCACACGATTTTTCCAATCGTAAAATTGATTTTGGTTTATACACCTCCTCGAATTGGACAAAGGAACGCCAAGTAAAAGGGACTGAAAAAATTGGCGACGTTTCAGCGGCCATCTATGGACACAAGAAATTCTTGCAGAAAAATATGGCGCAAGCCGACTTAGAAAAAATGCCGTTCATATTGCCTCCAAGCGGTTCGGTGGATGAAAAGTTTGCGCTGGAATATCTGAACGAACTAGGGTTTTCGCCACAAAATGTGGTTTTTCGGTCAAGCTTTCATGACGTCATTAGAGAAATATTGGGTCAGGGAATTGCCGTAAGTTTTGCGCTGGAATCAATGGTGACCCCCTTTTGCAAAGACGTCGTCAGTTTATGGCCCGTACCGCCTTGGACTCGGATTTTTTATAGCTCACCGAAAGCCGACCAAATGGTCACTAAGCGAGTTAAAGGTTTTTTTCTGGAGTGCCTGCAGCTTGTTGATGATAAGCCGCCAAGGCCGCCATTCGCTAACTAGTTTAAATTAGCAGCGACCAGACCACTGAAGGACAGGATGGAAAAGTCGCCGATGATTATGCCATCCCCAGGCACAGAACCAAATATCCCGCCCTGTATCCCGTCAGCATTTATGAGACCGATTGAGGGATTTTGTTAGCGGAGGATTTTGGTTCATCGTAGCTCTGAGGAGGAGCGAAGATGAGACACAAACCCGGGCCTGAAGGATCGGCTGAAGAGACAGTTAAGGACATCCGCCGCGCGACGCGCAAGCGTCATGCGACAGAGGAAAAGATCCGTATTGTTCTGGAGGGACTGCGCGGCGAGTATTCAATCGCCGAGCTGTGCCGTCGCGAGAACATTGCGCAAAGGCTCTATTACAGCTGGCCGAAGGAGTTTCTGGAGGCGTGCAAGAAGAGGTTAGCTGGCGATACGTCGCGTCACCGAGTCCAACTTCGGGATAATCCCCGATAGGCGCACGCACTTGCTTGCCGCCCTTGCGTGTCATCACAGACCATTTTCGAGAGCGTGCGGACACGCGCAAACGCAAGCCCGACAACAAGGAATCGCTGAACTCTTCGCGGCCATTCGCAACTGAAATCGTCCGTACCCAGCGGTCTGTCATTCGCAACGTTTTCATGACGTCGATCAGTCTCCATTATGATCGGGCCAAGCCACGCAATGGGCGACCCATTTTGTGACCCAAAACGGTTATGAACGTCGAAAATGTGTGGCCCAAAAGTTTTCCGGCTAATACCCAATTGATTTAATTCAACAATTGGTGGGCCCGGAGGGACTCGAACCCCCAACCTAGCGGTTATGAGCCGCCAGCTCTAACCAATTGAGCTACAGGCCCGGAAGGCGGCTGACGCCTGACGGGAGCGCCCTATTATCAGCAATCGAAAGGCTGTGAAAGCCCGGAGAAAACGCCCTTTTTCAACCGCCTCACCCGAACTTGAAGGCGGTTCGACGCGTTGACATATTGCGGTGAACTCGTCGCCATGTTTTCGCCGCGACAGGCCGCCACAGCGGTTTCATCAAAAAAGGAGCCATTTCATGCGTTCAGCCACACTTCCCGCCGCAGCAGCCGCCATCTTGATAGCTGGCTGCGCTGCGCCAGCCGCCAACGCCGCCGATCCCGCCGACTCGCCCCGCACCATCAGCGTCTCTGGCGAGGGCCGCGCCGCCGCCGCGCCGGATATGGCGGTTATTTCCATCGGGGTTCAAAGCGAGGCGCCGACCGCGGCTGCCGCCCTACGCCAGAATTCCGCAGATATGAGCGCCACGATCAAGAAACTGAAAGATCTCGGCGTCGCCAGCAAGGATATTCAGACTTCGGGTCTGTCGGTCAATCCGCGCTATAATTACGAAAAGAACCGGTCCCAGCCGGAAGTGATCGGCTTTACCGCCTCCAACAGCGTCACGGTGCGTCTGCGCGATCTGTCCGACGCCGGCTCGGTAATCGATCAGGCGGTCCAATCTGGCGCCAATAATCTTGGCGGCGTTTCTTTTTCCTTTTCCGAACCGAAGCCGCTTTACGATGAGGCGCGTCGCAACGCCGTCGCCGATGCAAAATCGAAAGCGTCCCTCCTGACGGACGCCGCCGGCGTGCGCCTCGGCAAGCTTCTTTATATTCAGGAAGGCTACGCCCAGACGCCACAACCCAAAATGTATTCCGCGCGCATGGAAATGGCAGACTCAGCCGCTAATGTTCCCATGGAAGCAGGCGAGTCCGAAGTAAATGTCACTGTCTCTCTTGTCTATGAGATCGAGTAAGAACGCCCTAATAAGCTAACAAAGAAACGGCCTCCCCAGGGGGCCGTTTTTATTTGGCGAACAGGTCGCCGAAAAAATCGCCTTCATTCCACGCTGGTTTTTCCGGGGCGTCAGCAATGGCGCGGGCGATGATGTAGTTAACTTCCGCAAAGCGCGCGAGGTCATCGTACAAGATTGGTTGAGAGATATCGTCGCTCGGTTTGTGATAGTGATGCTTGTAGAAATCCCAGAACTTTTCCTCACCGCCATTGGCGAAACCTGTCCACAAGAAAATCGACGGCACGCCCTGTTCTACAAAGCGGTAGTGATCCGACCGGGTGAAAACGCCAAGCTGAGGGACCGGGTCCGGCGCCAGTGCGATCCCGACCTCCTCAAGCGCAGCCTTCATAACCCGTCCGATGGAAGAGCGCTCGGCGCCGAAAGCGATAACATCAGTAAACTCATGCAACATCACAGGCATGTCGAGATTGACATTGGCGATCATCTCACCGCGTCCGATGGTCGGAAAATGCGCAAAATAATCGGCGCCGAGCAACCCCTTTTCCTCGGCCGTGACGGCGACAATCACGACACTGCGTTTTGGCGCACCGTCCTCCATAAAGCGCCGCCCCGCCTCAAGCATCGTCGCGACGCCGGTTGCATTGTCCATCGCACCGTTATTGATCCCATCTTCGCCCTCATCCACAAGGCGGTCATTGACGCCAATGTGATCCAGATGCGCCGTCAGGATTACATATTGGTTTTTCAAGATCGGATCTGCGCCAGGAATAAGCCCCACAACATTCGGGCTGGATAAATTTCGACGTTTCATCGCACCTGTGATGGAAACACGGGCAGCGAGATCAAATCCGCCCACAGGATCGCCCTCGCCATCAGCGGCGGCCCGCGCTGCCTCATAACTGAACGATGCGCCTTCGAATAATTGCGACGCTTTTTCCGGATGAAGAACGACCGTCGCCTTGATATTCGGTCCCGATGTATCAACGCGCCCATCCGGCCATCTCCAACTCATGATGGAATAACTTGGATTTCTGACCTGGCGCTCCCATGGCGTACGTTTCTCACTTTCCGCCGTTGTGAGAATAATGGCGCCTATGGCGCCGCGCGCCGACGCTTCCTTCGTCTTCGTGCTGTTCGAGTTGAAATGCGCTCGGCTTTCACTATCGAATACATCGGGAACGCCGGAGAAATAAACGACAACCTTTCCGTTCACATCCACATCGGCGAAATCATCATATCCGAACTCAGGCGCATGAACGCCAAAGCCGATGAAGACCGCTGGCGCCTGCATGATTGAAAAGGCGTCCGCAGCAAGCGACGGATAAATAATGAAATCCTTGAGGCTTTCCAGTTTGCGAAGCGCACCGTCAGGCGATGTCACCGACAGTGAGGCGGCGTCTAACACCGGGCTTCCCTCAACGAATGGAACCTCCTGCATCCAACGACCCTTGGCGCCCGGCTCAAGCCCCAATCCCGCCATACGCGCCGCCACGTAATCCGCTGCATCTCGATAGCCTTGCGTGCCGGTTTCCCGCCCTTCGCGCGCATCGTCTGCGAGCCAGGCGATATCAGCGCGAATCCGCGCGGCTGCATCCTCCTCACCTTGCACCTCGCTTGCGGCCAGCGCGATCTCAGCGGGCGGCGGCGCGTCAACGCTGACACAAGCGCCAAGTGTACAGACGTAGAGACAAACGATGAAGCGGGACAAAGCGGCGCCCATGAAAACTCCGTTTTTTCGGCGCCGCGATTAGGGACGCCGCGCTTGCGCCGGTCAAGGCGAGCGCCACATCCGGGCATGCGAATCGCTCACCAATTCCCCAATTCACAACTCTAATGATGTGATTTTACAATACTTTTTCAGGCCCGCGCAAAGTGTTGGAACCACCGGCCCTGGCGCGGTATTATTAGCGCAGGGGAGTATTCCGTGATGAACAGATTTTTGCTTTGTACATACCTCATGATCGCGCCCTTGATCGGCGCTGGCTCAGCCGCCGCTCAAGGCGGCTATATTCATGAAAACGGGATCGGTCTCGATCCTGACGGGGACACCAATCCCGCCACCGTCACCCGGCCCATTCAAAAACAGGAAAGACTGGCCGGCGATCTTGATGGGCCCTATCGCGTCATTGATTTTGAAGCGCCGCCAGGCCGTCATGGCGAAATCATACGCGAGGATTACGCCAAGGAATACGGTGTGCATTTTGGCAAGGGCGTGACGCGCCAGATTTGCGAAGGTCAGCGTCGCTTCTATTACGACTCAATCTGCACATATGAGGCGGCTCCGAGCGGGACCTATGCCGCCGGCTATTATGATTACCTCAATGCGCCGTTGACGATTGAGTTCGATCAGCCCGTTTGTGTCGCGACTCTGGCGATTTATCCGACTGGCGCTCAACAGGACGAACCGTTCCGCGTGTTGATCAAGGGCTGGGATGAAAACGGTTTCGCACTCCCAGACGCAGAAGCTGAATTCGAGTGGAACAAGAACACGGTGCGCTGGAAGAACATGGCCGGCGCTTACTACATTGGCGGCCGAGCGAAAAAAATCGAAGTCAGCATGAAAAGCGGCAGCCCGTCACAGGCAAAAGACATTCTGCGTTTTCTCATCGACGATGTCGCTTTTGTTCAGGAAGGTTGCGACGAAGTGCTCGCCGACTTCGCCGAACGGGATGAGCCGAGCCTCGTCGTAAAAGCCGATGAAGACCTGCCGGAAGACGGGTTACTGATTGTCGAAGGCTCCTGAGCCTTTGCCCCAAACCGATCAGATTTTATACGAAGTTATCGCCGACATCGCGCCCGACGCACGCGGAGATTATCTTGACTGGCTAACACCGCATATGGCGCAAATGCTAACCTATGACGGATTTCTCTCCGGCGAAATATTCGTCAGCGCGGAAGACGAATGCGAAATCACCAGCGTCTATCGCCTCCGCGACATGGCGGCTATGGACGCGTATCTCGCCGGTCCAGCACAGGAAATGCGCGCGGACGGCGTCAAACGTTTTGGCGGGAAGCTTGTTGCGCGCAGGCGTATCCTGAAAGCGCTATAGCGCTTTGCGCATTAAAATGACCGTATTGACCGATCCGTTCCCGGCGATTTGAGTCTCACGGCTGATTTCTTCATAACCGCGCGCGCGATATAACGGCTCGCCAGGCAAGGTCGAGCCAAGCTCAATCGTTTTGAACCCCGCCTCGCGGGCGGCGTTTTCGCCAAGCTCAATCAACATTGTGCCGATGCCGTTACGCGTCCAGTCAGGATGAGTATACATAGCTCGAATGCGCGCCGCGTCCGTCGCAGGGTCGGCGAAACTATCATCACGGCCCTTGGTGTGGTTCCCGCCATAGAGTGTCCGGCGCTTGCCCCAGCCGCCGCATCCCGCCAGCACCGTCTCGCCATCTTTCTGTGTCTCAATGACAAAATAAGTGCCGTCCTCAATCAGCGTCGTGTCGAGGCCCATGGTCTCCTGCGCCGCCGTGACCTCTTCCGGCGTCAGAAAATCTTTCATGTTTTCAGCGATGGACGCTTTCATAACGGCGATGATCGCATCTGTGTCATCTGCGGTCGCGATGCGATGAGAGAAGTTAGCTTTGGCGCGCATGAGGTTGAACTAGTTGATATTACTCTCGTCGTTTACGACTTCACCTTCGGCGGTCCGGTAAACTCGCCTGACCTCTTCATTTCTCGAGTTGAAATGATGATCGACCGAAGCATAGCCTCTTGTGGGGTGATCAAGCAATTTTCCTTGTTCATCCACATATTCGGTCCTCGTCCGGACAACGCCATCCTCTCGCCAAAAAAACCGCTGACCGGCATAGCCTCTGTCCGGCGGAATCCAGATATTCCCGCTCGCACCCACAAAGTCATAGCCAAGCCTGTTTCCAGCTTCGTTATATAGCCGGCGAAATCCCATGTGCCCCGACAGACCCAGGGACGCCTCACCGCGTTCATCGAGATAAACGGCTCTTTTAAGATAACCGTTTTCATCATAATCGTAGTCGATTCCAGCGACATGAGCGGCGCCGCCGCGGCGGGGTCCCTCGGAATCCATTGCGCGCCATGATCGCCGTACACCGGAGCGGCGCCTCTTTATCGCAACGCTGTAATCATCATCCGCAATGGTAAGACGCGTTATAAAACCGGAACCATCACGCTCAAATACGGCCTGTGAAAAAGGAAACTCGGCGCCGCTTTTAATCGGGTCACCATTTTCATCATAACGCGTTTCGACAGCTTCGCGGTCATTCTCCCAAACCCAGCCGACTTTTGCGTAACCGAATGTCGAGGATGAAATTTCTCCGTCTGCATTCTTTAGCCACGCCGATATCGGGCGTTCCTTTTCATCATATTCAATTTCCACTGAGAAGATTTCGCCGAAGACATTTTTTCGCTGATCAAGATGATCGAAGAAATGGTAAAAGGCCTTGTTCGCTTCTCTCTTGATTTTCAAATGCGATGTGGGCGTTAGCCGGTTTGACGAAAAATTTTCGTCAATTGGCTTTGGCACGTCGCCATGAAAATACTGCGCATCAATGACCGCGCCGCACCCGTCCACTTCTATCCGGAAATGAGCGATTTTTTGGGCATGCGTTTTGGTCAGCTCACCGACACCGACGATTGGCTCAGCCCAGGAGTTCACCTCCGCCAGCCGTCTAAAGTAAGAAACCTTTCCGAGATCCTCGCCGCAACGGTCAGACGCCAGAGCACCCGACCCCGCAACCAAAACTCCCGTGGCGGCCAGCACCAAGGATTTCATCCAAACGCGCGAAAGGGTCATGCCGAAAAATCCCTTCTAGTGTGGGCGGTGACAGACACTACATAAAATTAACGCCGCTCATTGAGCGACGTTAAAGAATTTAATCAGCCGCCCAGTTACGCCGTCTGGTCGTCGACCGCCGCATCCGGCGCGTTCTTCATCACAGACTCAACGCCGTTCTCACAACCCGATGCGCTGTCATACATTTGCGACTGGCCAATAACCTGATGGTTGGCGGCTTTGAGGACAAAATAAGGTTTGCCGCTGGTTGAATCCTTCACTTCGAATCGCGCCTTGTCGGTTGCGTTCTTTTTAACCGAGGCAATGCCATTTTCGGCGCCGGATTTATCCTTGTAGCCTTCGCTGGCGAGGATGTTCTCGCCATTGCCCGCCTTGAGGCGGAAGCGGAATTCGCCCGCCTTGTCCTTATAAAGCTCAAATTTTGCTGCCATTGGCTCAAACTCCTATCTGGGCGCCGAATATGCGATCCGGACCTATTCTCCCCGGCCCCAGTGTCGCGATTCCCGCATTTATTGCAATTCCGCCAAGCCTCTATATCTCTTAATGTTCCAGAATCGTTCTCCTTTCGGTACATAGAGTTCATGGCCCCTTCAACCGACCGCAAACCCAGTATTTCCGAGCGTGCGCTCGCCGCAGCGCAGGCTCGCCCCCCGACCGGATCGGCCGCTGGCGATAATGAAAATGCGCCCTATCTTGAGGGCCTTAACGAGGAACAGCGAGCGGCGGTGCTGGCGGCTGACGGCCCGGTATTAATGCTCGCAGGAGCCGGCACCGGCAAAACGCGCGCGCTGACGACGCGCCTCGCGCATCTCCTCTACACAGGCCGGGCGCAACCCTGGCAGATCCTCGCCGTCACCTTCACCAACAAGGCCGCCCGCGAGATGAAGGAGCGGATCGCCAAACTGGTCGGCGGCGATGTCGAGGGCATGAAATGGCTCGGCACCTTCCATTCCATCGGCGCGCAGATTTTACGGCGCCATGCGGAGCTAGTGGGCCTCAAATCCAATTTCACCATCCTCGACGCCGACGATCAGGCGCGCCTTGCCAAACAGGTCATTGAAGCGGCCAATCTGGATGTAAAGCGCTGGACCGGGCGCGGCCTCGCTTTCGTTATCGACGGCTGGAAAAATCGCGGACTGACACCGGACAAGGTTCCCGAAAACGAAGCCTGGCATTTCGCCGACGGACGCGGGATCGCCCTGTACAAAGCCTATCAGTCACGGCTGACGACGCTGAACGCCGCGGATTTCGGCGATCTTCTGGTGCACAATCTGACGATCTTCCAGAACCATGCCGACATCCTCGACGAATATCAGCGGCGCTTCCGCTATATGCTGGTGGACGAGTATCAGGACACCAATGTCGCGCAATATCTCTGGCTGCGTCTGCTTGCGCAAAAACACAAAAACATCTGTTGCGTCGGTGACGACGATCAATCGATCTATGGCTGGCGCGGCGCTGAAGTCGAAAACATCCTGCGCTTTGAAAAGGATTTTCCCGGCGCCGCTGTGATCCGGCTTGAACGCAATTACCGGTCGACGCCATCCATTCTCGGCGCCGCCTCCGGTCTCATCGCCGCCAACTCAGAACGTCTCGGCAAAACCCTTTGGACCGACCTTGAAGAAGGCGAGAAGGTGAAAGTGCGCGGCGTCTGGGACGGCGAGGAAGAAGCGCGGCTCATCGGCGACGATATAGAATCGGAGCAACTGAAAGGCCGCTCTCTTTCCCATATGGCGGTGCTAGTGCGCGCCTCATTCCAGATGCGGGCCTTTGAAGAACGCTTCAACACGCTTGGCCTCGCCTACAAGGTTGTCGGCGGCCCTCGTTTTTACGAGCGTGAAGAAAACCGCGACGCCCTCGCCTATTTACGGCTTATTCGCTCCCCCGACGACGACCTTGCGTTTGACCGCATCGTCAACAAACCCAAACGCGGCCTCGGCGATAAGGCCCTGCAGACCCTGCACAAGATCGCGCGCGCCAATGATATGCCGCTTATGGCGGCGTCCCGTCTTGCTCTTGAAAGCAATGATCTTACGGCGGCTGCGCGGCGGTCTCTCCTCAATTTCGTCGACACCATCGACCGCTGGTCCCGTGACGCCAAGGACATGCCGCCCGCCGACCTCGCCGAACTGGTGCTGGAAGAGTCCGGCTATATTGAAATGTGGAAGAACTCGAAAAATCCGCAGGCACCGGGGAAACTCGATAACCTCAAGGAACTTATTCAGGCGGTCTCTGAATTCGACACACTCAACGCCTATCTGGATCATGTGGCGCTGGTGTCGGAATTGAGTGAAAGCTCCGCTGACGGACAAATCTGGCTGATGACGCTTCACGCGGCGAAGGGCCTTGAATTTCCCGTGGTTTTCCTGCCCGGATGGGAAGAGGAAATTTTCCCATCTAAAAGGTCGCTCGACGAAAAAGGCAACGCCGCCCTCGAGGAAGAGCGCCGCCTCGCCTATGTGGGAGTGACGCGCGCTGAAGAAAGCTGCCGCATCTCGTTCGCCGCAAACCGCCAGATTTACGGGCGCTGGCAGGCGGCAATCCCTTCCCGGTTTATTGATGAATTACCGGAAGAACATGTGGAAGTGATGTCCGAACCGGGACTTTACGGCAACGCCTCCTCCTCCCTCGCCAGTCATTCTTCCTTTGATGGCATGAAGCTGAAGGAAAATGATTATTACGATAATCCGGGATGGAAACGCGCCCGCGCTGCATCCGCCCGACCGGCGGCGCAAGCGCCGTTAATCGAGGGCCGCAGCGCAACCGTATCAGTTTCCGCGCCGGGAAAATCAAAATTCAAAAAAGGCCAGCGCGTCTTCCATCAGAAATTCGGCTATGGAAAAATCGCCTCCATCGAGGGACAAAAACTGACCGTCAACTTTGAGCATTCAGGCCCGAAAAAAGTCATCGACAGTTTTGTTGAGGCGTCCTGACGGCTACACGCCAAAGAGATCGATTGTGCGCCTTAGGCGGTCATAATCCACCGTGAAACCTTCTTCGGCTGGATCGCCGACTATGAAGCCGTAGCGCAATTCCAAAAGATCGGTCCAGCGCTTGTTCACAGTGCAAAACCGGTCCGGCGCGCTGATCGCAAGAAGCCCTGCGCCTTTTGGCAGTGTGAAAATTGAATGCACCTGATGGCTCCCTTCCGCGGCGACAACCAGCGCCGCGCCATGGAGTGTATTGGCGATTTCAATCACATTCATCCTGGATGGATCGACAATACTAAAACCGTCCGCTTCGAGACGCGATGCAATTTCCGCTTCATTGCCGAAGCGTCTCACACCCTTGTCAGCAATGCCGCGTTTGATGAAAACGCATCGCGCTGTCTCCGTCGGCGCGCCAAGCTTCTCCATCGCCCGCGTA